>NZ_JAKMQS010000002.1:0-145829 GCF_025771685.1 Campylobacter sp. IFREMER_LSEM_CL2194 | reverse complement strand
CAACTATGTAAAAAGAACATACATCGGTAATTTCAGTAGGTCCATAAAGATTAGCAAATAAAGCACTAGGAAGGTATTTGCGCCAAATGTTGAGTTGTTTATTTGGCATGATTTCACCACAAAAAAGAATTTTATTTAAATGCCTTAGTGTAAAGGCTTCAAGAGCATTGGTATTAGCAAAATAAATCAGCACTGAAGGTACCCAAAAAATTGTTGTTATTTTTTCTTGTTCTAGATACTCCAAAATTTTATTTGGAAAAGCAAAAAGATGATTTGGCAGTATATGAAGCGTAGCTCCCATTTTAACAGAGCTAAATATATCTAATATGCTATTATCAAAGTAAAATGGTGCTTGATTAGCAAGTATATCCTCATGATCTAGTTTAAAAGTTTCACATACCCAAAAAGTATAATCAATCACACTTTTATGGCTTATACTTACTCCTTTTGGAGTTCCTGTGCTTCCGCTTGTAAAAAAGACATAAAGTAAATTAGTATCTATGTGATTATCTAAAGCTTTTTCTAAAGCATTTTCATTTATAACAAAGCTTTCAAAATCTTCTGTGAAAATGGTATCAAGATTAAAATCTAAATTTAATTTTTTAGAAGTAATTAAAAGCTTTGGTTTTAAAACTTCTATAACTTTTTCTACACGCTCTTTGGGACTTTTTTCATCTAAAAGTGTATAAAAATTTCCACTTTTTGCTACACCAAAAAAAGAAAGCAGACAATCAATCCCTTTAGGAAGCATGATTAATATAGGATCTTGTGTACTTTTAGTAGGAAGTTTAGAAAGAATTTTACTTGCTATTTTTTTACTTAAATCATCAAATTCTTTATAGCTTATACTTCTACCATTAAACTCAACAAAAGCATTTTTACTTCCAAATTTAGCAACACTTTCTTGTAAAAAATCATTGATATGAATTGTCATTTTATTCCTTTAGCAAACAATAAGGGTTGTCCTTTAAAGCTTTTAATGTTTTTTCTAAATAGTTTTTCATGTTGATATTTATTATATGAGCATTGGAAAAATTTAAAATATTAAAATTATTATCATTTTTTAAAATAGCTACTTGTTTATCAACATCTAAATCTGAATTTTCATTCAATTTTCTAACATAGTATTTAATATTTTTTTGGAGTATTTTACCATCTTCATCAATAATTTTTCCACTAAAATTTTTAAAATATCTATATGGAACATGAGCTTTTTCTTCTATGAAATGACTAAAAGTGTACCCGGCTATTTTAGAGCCAAATAAAACTAATTTTCCATTTTCTTTTATTAAAACATCATACACACAATTTTCACCAAAACAACTTGTAGTGTCCTTTAAAAACAATTCTTCTTTGGCTCCTTTTATAGCAAAGGAAAATATAGGATCATTAGTCCGTTTTACTTCCTTCCATTTACGAAAATATTCTGTTAAAACGCCAACAGTGCTTTTTGAATTCAAATTATCGTAAGTTTCGTTTTTACAAAAACTATAAGTAAATGTAGGCATGATTAAAGTACCTTCTTTACCTATAACTTCAAAAAAACAATCTAATATAGTTTGCAAAAATTCATTTCTAGGAAGCAAGGGTGTGCCAAATTTCATTAGTTCACTATGTACACACAAAATATCACCTTTTGTAATGTCAAGTTTTTTAAAAGCTTCTATTAAGTCAACATTAGAGTATTTTTTATCATTGTGTTTTAAGAAATATTTCATTTTATTAATCCGTGAAATTTTAATTTTTCTATTAAATCTTTTAATTCATAAGCTTGTATATTTAGCTTTGAGGTTATATCTAAAACATCATTTTTGCCATCACAAAAGGCTAGAAAATCAGCTGAGATTGGTTTTTTGGTAATTCCTTGATTTAAAGTATGATATAATCCTCTTTTGCCTAAATTTGGTTCACAAAAAGTTGTGATTTGATAAATTTCATTCACTTCTAAATTCATAATGATTTCTTGCATGGCTTTTAAGCCGCCTTGCAATCCTTCTTCACTGATGAAATTTAAATCATCTTTACTAGTGTGGTATTCTTTATAATCACCAAATCTAGTCCTACATATGCAAACTACGGGTAAATTTACCAAAGGAGAACAAAACTGTCTTTCGTTGCCACCTCTATATAAAAAACTAAATTCTTTAAAATTATTTTTAACTTTTAAAGTGTACAAAGCTACTTTGTCTGCTAGGGTATTTTCATTTGGAGTGTGAATGAGTGAGTAGGCATTATCATCACCTATGCAAGAGAGTACAAAACCTGCTTTGGTGTGTTTTTGCAAATGTTTTAAGTACTTGCTAAGATAAACTATACTTCCTATGGTTTCAGGAGTAAAAACAAAACGATAATTGTATTTTCTCTCTTTGAGTTCTAAAAGCCATTTAGCTAAAAACGTAGCTACCACAGGGCCACTTAGCTCGTTATTTGCCATAGATGGATGACAAAGGTAAGTGGAAATTAAAATTTCATCTTTTATTTTTTGCGTGCTAGGTATGAGTAAGTCAGCATAGTTTAAAACCCCATTTTCATGGTGTTTTGCATCGATGAAAACTTTATATTTTCCTTCTTTTAGTTTAACTCTATCTTCGTGTTTTATACAAAAACCCCAACGCCTTTTATAATAGCTTGTCACATAAGGTATAGCATCAGGCATATCCTCTATAGAGTAAAGGTGTTCTTGTAAGCTTGCTAGATCAAGCTCTGTATCTATACCTTCGCTATAGTTTAACACATGTAAATTATTTTGTTTAAAATCACAAATTTTTTCTCCATCTGGAGTGATGATATAAGCATCGTTTATCTCCCATTCAGCAGGTACCTCCCAGTCAAACACTTTACTTCCACTTGCTATAGAGTGAATTTTTAATATACCCCCACCCATAGCCTCATCAAGTATTTTTAAGCTTTGTCTAAAGCCAACTCCTGTAATGCTTCTGCATATAGGAAAAAGTTCACAAGCTAGCTCATACATACTTTTACTCACAACAAGCCTTTTTAGTTTCTTCTAAAATCTTAAATAAACTATCTTTAATAAATTGTGCTTCTTTTAGACTCATTTCTTGATGAGCAGGTATGCTAAGTTCAGCTTTATAAAAATTATCCGCATTTTCTAAAAATAAATTTCCATATAAATTTTTATAATAACTAAACTCATAAGTAGGCTTATAATGCACTTGTACACCTATGCCTAAATTTAATAATTTTTCAAAAATAATCTCTTTTTGGCAATAAAATTCAGGAAAAAGTAAAATAGGGTATAAATGTCTTGAGCTTTTTTTATAATCTTTGATTTTTATAGTGCTAAAATAAGGATTTTTTTCAAATTCTTTATCATAAAAACTTGTAATGATTTCTCTTTTTTCTAGCATATTATCAAGTTTTTTAAGTTGATTTATACCTAAAGCACAAGCTACATCACTTAAACGATAATTATAGCCTAGTTCAATCATATCACTATCCCAAAGTCTTTTTTTGACTATACCATGACTTTTTAAAAGCTTGATTTTTGAGATTAATTCCTCATCATTGCTAACAACCGCACCACCCTCAAAGGTTGTGATAGGTTTAACTGGATGAAAAGAAAATATGCTCAAATCCCCCATAGAACCTACTTTTTGATCTTTATAAATAGCACCTAGAGCATGACTTGCATCATCAATTAGTGGGATGTTGTATCGTTTGGCTAAGGCTAGGATTTCATCCATTTCTACACTATTTCCCGCAAAATCAACCACGCAAATTGCTCCTATATTAGAGCTATCTTGGCTTAATCTTAAAGCAAGTTTTTTCTCATCAATATTTCCATCGCTTTTTACATCTATAAACTCAACCCTAGCACCTGCCATTAAAGCTGCATTTGCAGTTGCAGCAAAGGTAATGGGAGTTGTTAAGACAATTTTTTCTTTTACATTTAAAGATAAATACGCAAGGTGTAAGGCAGAAGTAGCTGAATTTAGTACGCAAGCATATTTTACACCCACATATTCACAAAGGGCTTGTTCAAATTCTTCAACCTTTTTTCCTCCGGTTAAAAAATCATCTTTTAAAGCTTTACAAACTGCTTGTATGTCTTGTTCGTCAATATTTTGATGAGAATAAGTTATCATTTTTCAAGCTCTGTATGATTTATTATATTTAAAAGCTCTTCTTGGCTAATCCATTCTTTATTATTATCTGAGCTATAAGAAAAGCCATTGGAAACTTTTTTGCTCTTTTGTCCTTTTGCATTTATGCTAAAATCAATTTCCATATTAGTAAATTTAATACTTGGACTAATGGCATAATAATTTTCAAATTCATAAGTTAAGTGACTATCATCACTTGAAATCATAATTTCATGTAGTTTTTCACCTGCTCTTATGCCTATGATTTTATGAGCTAAATTAGGAGCCATGGTTTTAGCTAAATCTACAATTTTCATAGAAGGAATTTTTGGCACGAAAATTTCCCCTCCATGCATGTATGTAAAGTTATTCAGCACGAAATTAACCCCATCTTCTAAAGATATCCAAAATCTTGTCATTCTCTCATCTGTGATGGGAAGTTCTTTAGCACCTTCATTGATTAGCTTTTTAAAAAATGGTATAACAGAGCCTCTTGAGCCTACTACATTTCCATATCTTGTAACGCTAAATTTAGTATGAGAATTTCCTGCTATGTTATTTGCTGCTACAAAAAGCTTATCGCTTGCAAGCTTTGTAGCTCCGTATAAATTAATAGGATTACATGCTTTATCGGTTGAAAGAGCGATACATTTTTCAACATTATTTTCCAAACACGCATCAATTACATTTTGCGCTCCATGGATATTAGTTTTTATACATTCCATTGGATTATATTCTGCAATTGGTACATGTTTCATAGCAGCTGCATGGATGACAAAATCCACATCCTTCATCGCTATATTTAATCTTTCTTTATCTCTTACATCACCTATAAAATAACGCATGCAATTATCATTAAATTCTCTTGCCATTTCAAATTGCTTGAGTTCATCGCGTGAATAAATGATGATTTTTTTGGGTTTGTATTTTTGAAGTAAAGTTTTAGTATAAGTTTTCCCAAAACTTCCTGTACCACCGGTGATTAAAATGCTTTTTCCATTAAACATATATATTTTCCTATTACTTGACTAAGTTTTTATATCGACTGAAAATAAAATTATTTTAAAATTCTTGGTAAAGTTATACCTGTTTGGGCTTGGTATTTGCCTTTTTTATCAGCATATGTTACATCACAAGGCTCATCTCCTTGTAAAAACAAAACTTGAGCTATACCTTCATTGGCATAAATTTTAGCAGGTAGTGGAGTTGTGTTTGAAATTTCTATAGTGATATGTCCTTCAAAACCTGGCTCAAAAGGAGTTACATTTACTATAATACCACATCTTGCATAAGTACTTTTACCAAGGCAAATAGCTAAAACATCATTTGGCATTTTAAAATACTCAACCGTTCTAGCAAGCGCGAAAGAATTTGCAGGTACTATACATACATCTCCTACAAAATCTACTACATTTTCTTCTACAAAATTTTTAGGATCTACAACAGTGGAATTTACATTAGTAAAAATTTTAAATTCTCTTCCAACTCTTATATCATATCCATAGCTTGAAAGCCCATAACTAACTATACCTTTGCCTATATTTGCTTCACAAAATGGCTCTATCATATTGTGTTCTAATGCCATTTTTTTGATCCAATTATCTGCTTTTAAGCCCATTTTTGTCCTTTATAATTAAAGTGAATTTTTAAATTATATCTTAAAATAAAAGTAAAAAATAAATAATTGAAGTTATTTTTAGTATTTTTATATATAATTATAAATTAAGTCTTATAAATTAAGGAGAATATATGACAAAAGAAGAAATCAAAGAACTAATGCAACTTTTTGCAGAAGCAAATATAAGCAAGATTAAAATAAAAGAACAAGATGGATTTGAAATAGAACTAGAAAAAGATTTATGTTGTGAATTACCAGTCCCAGCTCCTGTTGCTCCAGCTCCACAACCAATTAATGTAAATGTAGTTAATGAAACCAAAGCAAGCTCAAACTCTTCTAATAAACCAACTATCAATAGCCCTATGGTAGGTACTTTTTATCAAGCTCCAAGCCCAGGTGCAGCACCTTTTGCTAAAGCAGGACAAACTATTAAAAAAGGAAGTACTATAGCAATTATTGAAGCGATGAAAATCATGAATGAAATCGAAGCTGAATATGACTGTAGAATAGTAGAAGTTTTAGTTGCAGATGGTCAGCCTGTAGAATTTGGCATGCCTTTATTTGTGGTGGAGAAATTATAAAATGGAAATTAAAAAAGTTTTAATAGCAAATCGTGGAGAAATTGCATTAAGAGCTTTAAGAACTGTAAAAGAAATGGGAAAAAAAGCAATTTGTGTGTATTCTACTGCAGATAAGGATGCTTTGTATTTAAAATACGCTGATGCGAGTATTTGTATAGGAAATGCTAGAAGTTCAGAAAGTTATTTAAATATCCCAGCTATTATTAGTGCGGCTGAAATTAGCGAAGCGGATGCGATTTTTCCAGGATATGGATTTTTAAGTGAAAATCAAAATTTTGTTGAAATTTGTGCAAAACACAACATTAAATTCATAGGCCCTTCAGTAGCTGCTATGGCACTAATGAGTGATAAAAGTAAAGCAAAACAAGTAATGCAAAGAGCAGGTGTGCCTGTAATCCCAGGAAGCGATGGAGCTTTGGGTGGGGTTGAAGCAGCAAAAAAACTTGCTAAAGAAATAGGCTATCCTGTGATTTTAAAGGCAGCAGCAGGTGGCGGTGGCCGTGGTATGCGTGTAGTTGAAGATGAAAAAGATTTAGAAAAAGCTTATTGGTCAGCAGAAAGTGAAGCTATGAGTGCTTTTGGCGATGGAACTATGTATATGGAAAAATACATCCAAAACCCACGCCATATAGAAGTACAAATCATAGGAGATAGCTTTGGTAATGTGATACATTTGGGCGAGAGAGATTGCTCTATGCAAAGACGCCATCAAAAGCTTATAGAAGAATCTCCTGCAATTTTACTAGATGAAAAAACAAGAAAAAGACTCCATGAAACAGCGGTAAAAGCTGCTAAGGCTATTGATTATGAAGGCGCAGGAACTTTTGAATTTTTAGTGGATAAAAATTTAGATTTTTATTTTATCGAGATGAATACGCGCTTGCAAGTTGAGCATTGTGTGAGTGAGATGGTAAGTGGGGTAGATATTATTGAGCTTATGATTAAAGTAGCAGAAGGGTATCCTTTACCAAAGCAAGAAGAAATTAAACTTAAAGGTCATTCTATAGAATGTAGAATCACTGCTGAAGATTCCAAAACTTTCTTACCTTGCCCAGGTAAAATCACAAAATACGTAGCTCCAGCAGGACGCAATGTAAGAATGGAAAGTCATTGTTATCAAGATTATAGCGTGCCTCCTTATTATGATTCTATGATCGGAAAATTAGTTGTTTGGGGAGAAGATAGGAACACAGCTATTTCTAAAATGAAAATAGCCTTGCAAGAGCTTATTGTAGGTGGGATTAAAACAACTAAAGATTTTCATTTAGCGATGATGGATAATGCAGATTTTATCAATAATAATTATGATACAAATTATCTTTCAAGACATTAATTAAGATAGGTTTTAACCTATCTTAATTCTTCTATATGAGCATTTGCTCTTATTTTATCAAGATGATTTTTTAAGGCTTGTTCTTTTTGAGTTAGGGTATAGACATTGCTAACTTGATCTTTGATTAAGTCAAATTCGATAGGATTTTTACCATATTTTTCTTTTACAAAATATACTATATAAGCATTTTCACCATTTAATACTGGAGTAAATTCTCCTATTTTTGTATTGTTTAATAAAGCAAGTAATCTTGGATCTAAACTAGCTGCGTTTAAACTAATGGCTTTTGATTTAATTTGAGAATTTTTATACATAGGATTTTGTGCAAGCTGTTGTAAAAGTTCTGGATTAGTAGAATTATAAACAACTAAGTCTATATTTGAAAAAGTGCTAAATTTATCAAGATTGCTTTCGTAAAAATGTTTTAGAGTTTCATCATCGATATTGATTTTTGCATTTTGCATTATGCTTCTATAAAGCTTTTCTCTTTCAAGATCTTTTCTAACCTTATTTTTAAAAACTTCAAAACTTAAACCATCTTTTTCTATCTTTGATTGCAAACCATTAATGTCGGTTTTATTGCCTTTTGCTATTTGGGCTAATTTTTCATTAAGTTCAAAAGTACTTACATAAATTCCTAACTTTTTAGCTTCACTTTGTTGAACTTTATCATCTACTAAAAATGCTATAGCTTTTTGTTTATCGTCAGTTTTTAATTCTTTCATGGTTTGTTCTATATCATAAAGAGTAATAGGTTGATTTTCTACTACCATTGCTACGCCACCAAGGGTTTGAGCATATAAAATATTTGCAGCAAAACAACAAGATATTAAAAATTTTCTCATATAAAACCTTTATTTAAGTGTAAATATAGCATTATAACAATAAAAATTTAAAAAAGGTAAAAATATGCAAGAAATCACAACGCGTTTTGCTCCTTCTCCAACAGGATATTTGCACATAGGAGGGCTTAGAACGGCTTTATATAATTATCTTTATGCAAGAAAAAATAAGGGTAAATTTTTATTGCGTATTGAAGATACGGATTTAAAAAGAAATTCACAAGAAGCTACACAAGCTATTATAGAAGCATTTAAATGGTGTGGGCTTGATTATGATGGGATGATTGAGTATCAATCCCAAAGATTTGAAATTTATAAAAAATACATTCAAAAATTATTAGATGAGGGTAAGGCTTATTATTGTTATATGAGCAAAGAAGAGCTTGATGAGTTAAGAGCTAAGCAAGAAGCAGCCAAAGAGCGCCCAAAATACGATGGTAGATATAGAGATTTTAAAGGAACTCCCCCAAGTGGTATTGAGCCTGTGGTGCGTATAAAAGCACCACAAAGTGGAGAGATTAAATTTATAGATGGTATTAAAGGCGAGGTTAGTTTTAAGGCTGAAGATATTTTAGATGATTTTGTAATTGCAAGAAGCGATGGTAGCCCAATTTATAATTTAACTGTTGTAATTGATGATGCACTAATGGGTGTGAGTGATGTTATAAGAGGGGATGATCATTTATCAAATACCCCAAAACAAATCGTTCTTTATGAGGCACTAGGCTTTAAAATTCCTAAATTTTACCATGTGGCTATGATACATGGTGAAGATGGTAAAAAACTTTCTAAGCGTCATGGGGCAACTGATGTGATGGAGTATAAAAATATGGGGATTTTACCTCAAGCCTTGCTAAATTTCTTAGTGCGTCTTGGTTGGAGTCATGGCGATGATGAAATTTTTTCTTTAGAAAGTATGCAAGAGCTTTTTGATCCAAATCATATTAATAAAAGTGCTTCTTGTTATAATTTTAAAAAGCTAGAATGGCTTAATGCTCATTATATTAAAACCTTGCCTTTTGAAGAAATCAATAGACAATTAAAAGATTTAGGTTTTGATTTAAGTCAGTATGAAAAAGCAGGCTTTTTACTAGATATGTTAAGAGAGAGAGCTAAAACTTTGCATGATATCATTAGCGGGGCTAAAGTGTTACTAAATGACCCAAAAGAATACGATCAAAAGGCTGTAGATAAATTTCTTAATGTAACAAATTTAACTTATTTGGAAAAATACGCTATGGTTTTAAATGAGCAAAAAAATGCTTGTGAATTTGAAGAATTAACCAATCAATTCTTAGAAGAAAATAATCTTAAGTTAAAAGATCTAGCCCAAGCTATACGCATTGCACTCACTGGAAGCTCGGTAAGTCCTAGTATATTTGAAGTATTAGAATTTTTAGGAGTGCAAAAAGCTAAGCTTAGAATAGAAAATTTACTAACTTACATGAAGGGGAAATAATGAATTTAAAAGAAGAGGCTTTAGAATACCACCTAGGTGGTAAAGTAGATATTATTGCGAGAAAGCCTATGGATAGTGCGCATGATTTGTCTTTAGCTTATTCTCCAGGGGTTGCTGAACCTTGTGTTGAGATAGCAAAAGATGAAACCTTAGCTTATAAATACACTAATAAAGCTAATTTAGTTGCCATAGTAAGTGATGGTAGTGCAGTTTTGGGACTTGGTAATATAGGAGCAAGCGCAAGTAAGCCCGTGATGGAAGGAAAGGCTTGTTTGTTTAAAAAATTTGCTAATGTTAATGCTTATGATTTAGAAATTAATGCTCATAGTGTAGATGAGATTGTTACCTTTTGTAAAGCTATAGCACCTACTTTTGGAGGAATTAATTTAGAAGATATTTCGGCACCAAAATGCTTTGAAATAGAAGCTGCATTGCAAGATCTTGGAATTCCTGTAATGCATGATGATCAACATGGTACTGCGATCATTTCTACAGCAGGATTAATGAATGCTATGGAAATTAGTGGTAAAAAATTTGAAGATATTAAAGTAGTAGTAAGTGGTGCGGGTGCAGCGGGTATTGCAAGTGCTAGAATGTATAGAAATTTAGGGGTTAAAAATATCGTTTTAGTAGATAGCAAAGGTGTGATTAATACCCAAAGAGATGATTTGAATAAATACAAACTAGAATTTGTGAGCGATACCAAAGATAGTACTTTAAGAGAGGCTTTAAAAGGTGCTGATGTGTTTTTGGGTTTAAGCGCACCTAAGATTTTAGATGATGAGATGATTTTAAGTATGGCTAAAGATCCTGTGATTTTTGCACTAGCTAATCCTGTGCCTGAAGTAATGCCTGAAGATGTTAAAAGGGTTAGAAACGATGCTATAGTTGGAACAGGTAGAAGTGATTATCCAAATCAAATTAACAATGTTTTAGGTTTTCCTTTTATTTTTAGAGGAGCTTTAGATGTAAAAGCGACTAAAATCACTGAAAATATGAAAGTAGCTGCTGCTAAAGCTTTGGCTGATTTAGCTAAGCTTGAAGTAACTGATGAGGTAAAACAAGCTTATGGTGTAGAAGAACTTAGCTTTGGTAGAGATTATGTTATACCAAAACCATTTGATAGCAGGGTAAAAGCTGTAGTTAGTGCTGCTGTGGCAAAAGCTGCAGTTGAAGATGGAGTAGCTTTGGTAAAAGAATTTGACTATCAAAAATATCTAGCAAGCTTACAATAGTTTTTATAGATTAAGTTTTATTTAAAATATTTTTTTGAATAAAACTTAATTTTTATTTTCAATCTATCAATTTGACTTTTCTATTATTTTAATTTTTTACTTAATAATCTAAGATTACAAAATAATTTTTTACAACAAATGTTAAATTTTGATATAAATTTTAGTATTGATTATATTTTTAATTAAATTAATTTATATTTAAGATATTTTTTTATAGGATACTAATACTTAATAATAGAAAGGCTAAGATGGTTTTTGGAAAGATAGATTATCTTAATTTACTCCCTTTGCATATCTATCTTAAAAAAGCAGCTTTTCCTAGCTATGTTAAGCAAACTACAGAATACAAAAAAGGGGTTCCTAGTAAGCTAAATCGCCATTTGTATTTTAGACGTATTGATGCAGCTATTATTTCAAGCATTGAAAGTCGTAGAAAAAAATACAAAACCTTAAATGTGGGAATTTGCGCAAGCAAAAAGGTAAAAAGCGTTTTAGTGAAAAAACATTCTCAAAGCAAAGAAGATGCGAGTTCTGCAACTTCCAATGCTCTTGCAAAAGTTTTAAAGCAAAAAGGGGAGGTTATCATCGGTGATAAGGCTTTAAAACTTTATTTGCAAAATCCAAAAGATTATATTGATTTGTGTGAATTATGGTATGAAAAGACAAAACTTCCTTTTGTTTTTGCACGTTTTTCTTGTGTTAAAAATTTTTCTATTTATAAAAAAATGATGAAAAATTTCACAAAAAGTAAAATTTTCATCCCACAATATATTTTGCTAGATTATTCTAAATCAAGAAATCTTTCTCAAAAGGAAATTAGCGCATACTTAAAGCTAATTTATTACAAAATAGGAACAAAGGAGCAAATGGCGCTAAAAAAATTTTTAGCTAAAACAAACAGCAAGATACTATAAAAAGGACAATTTATGAGTATGGCTAAACAATATATCAACGAAACTTTAGAAAAAATTCAAACAATTTCCCCAAGACAACCTATCTTTTTTCAAGCAGCAACTGAGGTATTAAATTCTTTAGAACCTTTACTTGAATCTAACAAAACCTACCAAGATCATGCAATATTAGAGCGTATTGTAATGCCTGAAAAAACAACTATATTTAGAGTTGTATATATCAATGATGCAGGTAAAGCTCAAACACATTTTGGCTATAGAGTGCAGTTTAATTCTAGTTTAGGTCCTTATAAAGGTGGACTTAGATTTCATCCTAGTGTAAATTTGGATGTTTTAAAATTTTTAGGTTTTGAGCAAATTTTTAAAAATTCTTTAACAGGGTTGATGATAGGCGGTGCTAAAGGTGGAGCAAATTTTGACCCTAAGGGTAAAAGTGAAGCAGAAATTATGCGTTTTTGTCAAGCTTTTATGGCTGAACTTTCAAAAATCATAGGTGCAAGCACTGATGTTCCAGCTGGTGATATAGGGGTTGGTGCTAGGGAAATTGGATATATGTTTGGAGCTTATAAGAAAATTAGCTCTAATTTTGATGGAACCTTAACGGGAAAGAAAATTCCATGGGGTGGAAGTTTAGCAAGAACAGAAGCAACAGGATATGGCTGCGTGTATTTTACTCAAGAAATGCTAGCAAAATATAGCAATGCATTAGAAGGAAAAGAATGTGCAGTCTCAGGTAGTGGAAATGTGGCAATTTATACCATAGAAAAATTACACCAACTTGGTGCAAAAGCAATCACAATAAGTGATAGCGATGGATTTGTTTATGATAAAGATGGAATAGATTTAGATTTATTAAAAGAAATTAAAGAAGTAAAAAGAGCTAGGGTGAGTGATTATGCAGCGCTTAAAAAAGGTGCTATTTTTACTCCAAAAAGTGCGTATAAACAAGGTTGTAATGGGGTATGGAGTATACCTTGTGATATAGCTTTTCCAAGTGCTACGCAAAATGAGTTAAATTTAGAAGATATTAAAACTTTATATCATAATGGTTGTCGTATGGTAGCAGAGGGAGCTAATATGCCAAGCACACTTGAAGCGATTGATTTTATGTTAAATCAAAAAGACTTTTTATTTGCTCCAGCTAAGGCTGCAAATGCTGGCGGGGTAGCGACTTCTCAACTTGAAATGCAACAAAATGCAAGTATGTGTCAATGGAGTTTTGATGAAGTTGATGCAAAATTGCATAAGATTATGAAAAATATTTTTGAAAATTCATACGAGTGTGCAAAAGCTTATAATCATGAAGGAAATTTAGTAGTAGGTTCAAACATAGCAGGCTTTAAAAAAGTAGCTGATGCGATGATTGATCATGGTTATATTTAAAAAGATGGCTTAAATGCCATCTTTAATGCATATAAAAAAAGCTTGTTATTTGATTAGCGATTTTTTCTTCTAAAGATTCTTTGGCTCTATCTATATTGCCAAGATAAGCAGTTCTTGCTAAAAGTGAGGTGCTTTGAGTAGAGTTTTTGGAACTAATTTGTAAATTAACTTGCAAAAGATAATAATTTTCTACTTCCATTTCAAAAACATTATCTATTTTATCAAAGTCATTATAAAAAAATCTCGCATTAGAAGCAATTAGTCTTTGTGCGTAAGAAAATTTCTTAAAATCTACTATATTGATATAAATTTTATAATCACTTTGAGTATTATCTAAAACTAATCCCAAATTTTGTAATTTTTGAGCGAGTTTGGCCTCTAAATTTGTGTTTAATTTTGAAGGATTATTGATGTGTAAAGAAAAACTTTGATTTTTATTAGCATGTAGGAAAATACCCTCATTATTTGTTTGGATAAAAGTTTGCATAGGGCCTGTGCAAGCACTTAAAAATAGTGCAAGCGCAAGCAAGAAAAGATTATTTTTGAGCATCGATTATGGTTGGTACGGCGCGAAGACCAAGTTTAGAGTATTTTGCAAAAGTTTCTCTTACTGCTTTAACTTCAGCTTCACTAGGTTTTTTATAATCTTTTAAATTTTTATCATAGTATTTTTTCATGATAGCAATTTTTTGTGCATCGTCTTTAGCATTTTTACTTTCTTTATAGATTAATGCAGATTTTTCAAATGCGCTTGTATCATGGATAGGAGTTAAGATAAATTTAACTTGATGAGTTTTTAGTGTTTCTTCTATTTTATCTAAATGCATTCTACAATATGGACATTCAGGATCGCTAAAAACATAAAGCAAAGGTTTGTTTTTATCGCCTAAAGAAACAAACATTTTTTCTTTTTTAAGTTCCACTAGAGCTTTTTTTGAAAATTCAGCTTGTTGTTTTTCCATGAGTTTTGCTTGATAAACTTGAGAATAAAATTCACCTTTTTTTACATCAATTACTTCAGTTGTGATGATATTATCTTGAGTGAAAACGATTTCTTGGAAATTTTTACCACTAATTTCAAAATTAACTATCACGGCTTCAAAGTTAGTATCAGGAATTTTTTCTCTACTAGAAACACTAATATTTGCATTTGATAAATTTGGATTTTTCTTAAAAAAATTAATAATTTCTTCATTACTTGCAGCAAATAAAGAGCTAGCAAGAGTTAAAAGAGCTAGAGATTTTTTCATTTTTTTCCTTTAATTTAAATTTTTATCATTATAAAATGTAAATTTTAACACTTAGACTTTTAGCATTCTTTTTTCCTCGATTTTTATCACTTGAGGATAGTTTTTATCAAGGTATTCTAAGTAAGCTATGGCGTATTTTCTTGAAATTTGAAAATGATTTTTTACAAAAGCGACATCTAAATGATG
Source organism: Campylobacter sp. IFREMER_LSEM_CL2194 (assembly GCF_025771685.1). Classification (NCBI taxonomy): domain Bacteria; kingdom Pseudomonadati; phylum Campylobacterota; class Epsilonproteobacteria; order Campylobacterales; family Campylobacteraceae; genus Campylobacter; species Campylobacter sp. IFREMER_LSEM_CL2194. The sequence continues at coordinate 130,925 of NZ_JAKMQS010000002.1, read as the reverse complement.
ATTTTGCAAAAGCTTTAAAAACTCTTGCATGAGATTTTCAAGGGCATTTTTTTCTATAAAAAGATTATGCGCTAATCTTTTGACTTTGTTTTCTTTAGTGAGTTTTTTTAAGATAAGATCTCCATTTTTCCTATCAAGCTCTAAATACTCATAAAGATTGTAAGGTGCAGTAGGTTTTATGCCTTCTTTTTTTAAAATTTCATAAAGCTCACAATGAGCCTTTTCTTGTAATTTTTCAAAATTTTGTCCTTTTAAAAACCATATGCCGTCTTTAAAATCTAATTTTTCTTGCATTTGCTTGAGTACATAAGCACAAAAACTCTCACTCGCCCAGCTAAGCCTTAAGGCGATAGAATGAGGTGAGATTAAAGCATAAGGATTTTTAGAGAAAATAAAATCAATAAATTCTTTCAAAGTTTGCATAGCATTTAAATCATATACATTTAAAGCTTGCTCATCGACAAAAACATGATCTAAACTTTTTGCTAAGTTTAAAGCTTGTTCATGAGTGAGTTTAAAGCGTTGATAGCTTGAAAGTAAGCCAAAGCCAAGTTTGTGAGTTTGTTTTAAAAACTCAAATACTTTTTTAAAATCTTTTTGTTCTAAAAGTGCTAAATACTTAGCTTTTATATCTTTTTTTAAAGGCTCACTCACTGCATTTAATACCACGCCACCACTTTTAATACGCCCATTTTCAAGCAAGATAAATTTATCATCAAAACACAAAGGTAAGTTTTTATCAAACTCTAAGCTAATATAAGTTTTATCTTCAAATTCTTTGATTACACTAATTTTTGCATTAAACTTTTTTGAGCCACTACAAAATTCTAAAATACTCCCGTGTTTAATCTCTGTATTAAAAACAACTCCATCGATACTTTTAAAGCTTTTAAAGACACCTTTTTTGCTTAATACATAGCCTTTTTTTAACTCATGATAATCACAATTTAAACTCAAAGCAACTCTATTATAAGCTTTTGCTTCTAAAACATTTTCTTCATGAATTTGTATGTTTTTTACAATGATATCTTTTTGATTTTCAAGGCAAAATATTTTTTCATTTTTGCTGATTTTTCCTTCATTTAAGCTTCCTGTTACTACTGTTCCTATACCTTTTAAAGAAAAAACCCTATCAATGTAGTATCTAAAAATCAAATTTTCATCATTTTCTTTAGGCTTTAAACTAAGCAGATAGTTTTTTAAATTTAATATACTTTGCCCATCATAAATACTAGTTGGAAAAACTTTTAAGATATTGATTTTAAAGGCTTTTAATTCTTTTAAAAGCTCTGCTTGTTTTTGCGCTAAATCCTTGCATAAATCAACCTTACTTAAAATAAGCACTACATCTTTTACGCCTAAAAATTCCAAAACCCTTAAATGCTCTATACTTTGAGCCTTTAAACCCTCGTTTATATCTATGACAAACATACATACTCTAAAGCCAAAAGCACCACTTATCATAGTTTTAATCAAACTTTCATGTCCAGGTACATCGATAAAAGCAATATTTAAATTTTCACTTTTTAAATTTGAAAAGCTAAGATTAATCGTAATGCCTTTTTCTTGCTCTTCTTTTAAATCATCACCTTCAAAACCATTTAAAGCTTTAATAAGTGAGGTTTTACCATGGTCAATATGTCCAGCAGTGCCTATGATAATACTATGCATGAAATACCTCTTTGATAGCGTGGATTAAACGGTTTAAATCTTTTTCTAAAATACTTCTAAAATCTAGTATAAAATGTCCATTTTCAACACGGCCAATCACACCTTTTTTTCTAAATTTTTCTTGTAAAAGCAAAGCTTTTTCATTAAAACTTAGCACAAAAGTAGCTAAACTTTTATCAGGCATAGAGCCACCGCCTACTAAACTTTTAGAAGTTTTTAACTCACATTTTGTAGGAATTTTTTCTTTGACAAAAAGAGCCTTTTTTTCTATGGTTTTTAAATCATCATTTAAAAGTTTTAGTGTAGGAATTTTTTCATATTCTTTTTCTAAGTATGCTTTGGTAGTTTCATTTAAAAAAGCTAGAGTGATTTTATCAACCCTTAACATTCTTAGAAGTTGATTTTTCTTTAGTTGTTGAATGTATTTTTTCTTTCCAAGTATAATGCCTGCTTGAGTAGAACCAAAAAGCTTATCACCGCTAAAACTTAAAATATCACAATGTTTTAAAAGCTCTTTCACACTTGGCTCGTTTTTGCTAAGTTGTTTATTAATTTTTTCACACCAGCCAGCACCTAAATCATAATAAGATATGAGTTTTTTCTTTTTTGTCAAAGCATGAATTTCGCTTAAGCTTACTTCTTCAAAAAATCCTTTAAAAGCAAAATTAGAACGATGAGTTTTTAAAATCATTTTAGTATTTTCATTGATGGCTTTTTCATAATCATATAAATGAGTTTTATTAGTCGTGCCTATTTCTTTTAGCTTAACACCAGCTGCTAGCATAACTTCAGGAATTCTAAAATTTCCTCCAATCTCAACTAGCTCACTTCTTGAAGTAATAACTTCTTTATTTTTTGCTAAGGTGTTTAAGATCAAAAATACAGCCGAAGCGTTATTATTAACAACTAAGCAATCTTCACAATCAAATAATATTTTTAAATTCGCACTAAGTGCGTCATACCTTGAGCCTCTTTTGCCACTTTGCATGTTAAACTCTAAATTTGAATAAGAGCAGATGATTTCTTTAGTTCTTTCAAAAATACTCTCATCAATAATACTACGACCAAGATTAGTATGAATGATAACTCCGGTAGCATTGATCAAACTTTGACTTTGCATATTTAAAAACTCATCAATGCTTTGAGCAATTTTACTTAGCAAATCTTGCAAGCTAAAATTTAAATTTTCATTTTTACTTAGTTCTTTTTTACAATTTGAAACAACTATTTTTGCAAAATGAGATCTTAAATACAAAGGATAATTAGCCAAGTTTTCATCGTTTATAAGTGTGTTTATGGGTGGAAAATTTCTAAATTTGTTCATCTTAAACCTTAAGAATAAATTAGTAAAATTATAACTTTTTTATAATGAAATTTATATAATTAAGATTAAAAAATTTAAAAGAGAGCATTATGAAAGATTTTGTATTTTTAGAAAATGAAGATTTAATTCCTTTAAGTGATGATATTAGCATAGTTCAAAAAGCCTGTGATGAAGAAGTTTTTATAGGAAATTCAAAGCTTTTAAACCCTGAAGTTTATGCGCCTGAGATTAATTTTTACCTTAAAAACTCACAAGATGATGTGCTTAAAAAAGCTAAAACTATTGAGTCTTTATATAAGATTAGATCTAAGGTTTATGATTTGGGACTTGATTTAGAATACACAAAAGAAGTGGGTAAAAATGTAATTATCGTAAGCAATGAGGATCAAAATGAGCTTATTGAAAGCTTAAAAAAACAAGAATACAAGGTTTTAAAACTAAACAATGAGCAATGTTTGGGTGTTTTAGGTTGCGTGGGCGAGCTTTGCGTGATAGCTTTAAAAGATAATGAGCAAGTAGAAATTGATTGTGATTTTTTCTTATATGATGTAAAAAAAGAAAGTTTTGATCAACAAAGTGGTTGTTATGATTTAACTACTTTAAGTCAAGAAGAAATTATAAAACTTTTAAATTCTAATTCTCCAAAATATAAATTTAGAAATTATATTAGTTATGATGATAGCATTTGTCAATATCATGAAAGAAGAAGTGTTCATTGTGGAAAATGTGCTGAAATTTGTCCTAGTGTGGCTATTTTAAAAGATGATGAGCAAAGAAAATTAGAATTTTCTCATGTGGATTGTTTAAGCTGTGGTGATTGTGTGGGGATTTGTCCTAGCGGGGCGCTTGATTATGCACCTATGCCACGCAATAGCTTTTATGAAATTTTAAAATTTTATGAAGATAAAATCATTTTAATCATCCCTGAAAAAATGTCTATAGAAAATTTAAATATCACTTTAAAAGAAGATGTAATGCCTTTTATGATTAAAGGTGAAAACTATCTTGATCAAGCACATTTTTTAGCTATGCTTCAAACAAGTGGTGCGAGTGTGGTTTTTTATAGCGATGGCTTATCGCAAGGTGCTTTAGAAGTGATAGCTTTGATGAATGAAATTTTTCAAAGAAAATTTAAACAAAATGCAATTTTTCTAGCTAAAGATGAAAAAGAACTTTTGGAGGCTATAAATCAAGCACATTTTATAGAAAATCTCAAATTTATTTCTTATAATCCTGCGCTTTTAAAAAGAGAAGATTTTGCTATAAGATTAAGAGAGCTTATAAAGGAAGAAAATTTAGGCAATATCCCAAGTAAAGAATGGATACGCTATGGAAAAATCACTATCAATACAGATACCTGTACCTTATGTCTTTCTTGTGTGGGAGCTTGTAATGTAGGAGCTTTAGTGGCTGATGCTAAGGATAATTCTTTGAAATTTAATGCAAGCTTATGTACTACCTGTGGATATTGTGAGGCAAGTTGTGCTGAAAAAGATACTTTAATGCTTCAAAGAAGTGGGATAGATTTAGAAAAAGAGTATTTTTCTTTTATGGTTTTAGCTCAAGATGAACTTTTTGCTTGTGTAGAATGTGGGAAAGAATTTGCTACTAAAAAGGCCATTGAAAAAATCGCTAGCATTATGAAGCCAAGATTTATGGGTGATGAAGCTAAGATAAAAACACTATATTGCTGTGCTGAATGTAAAGCAAAAGTAATGATACAAAGTATGAATGTGCTTTAAGCCAAAAGGCTTAAGCACTAAGTTTTAATCCCACTACTCCAGTGATGATTAAAATAATAAAAATGATTTTATTAATGGTTATTGCTTCTTTAAAGATTAAAAATCCCACCACGCTAACAAGTGCCAAACCACAACCTGCCCAAGTTGCATAAGCTATGCTTAAATCAATTTTTTTCAAAGCATAAAACAAACCTGCTAAAGAAAATGAAAAAAACACCGCAAAAACGATTAAATAAAGATTATTTTTACTTATGCTTGCATACTTCATCGAGCTTGTTGCAATTACTTCAAAAATTATGCTAATTGCTAATACTAACCAATGCATTTTATATCCTTTTAAATTAATTAAAAATGAAACTACAAAAGGATAAAAGGTGGAGCTATGGCGTAGAAAAAATAACCATATGCAGTTTTTATCTTCCATTTTGTCCATAAGCTAGTATAAAATTTTAAGATAAAAAATCCATAAGTCATTTATAACCCTGTAATAATTTATCTTATTTTAGCATTGTTTTTTATATCTTAGTTAAATTTAGCGCAAAAGCTTTTTGGCTCAAAAGTACTTCATCATTTTCTTTAAAATCTTTAGCTTCTAAAGGGCTTAGTGCTACTTGGCTGATTTGATTACCTATGGCAAGTATGGCTATAAATATGCTATCTTGCTTTTGTAGTTTTAAAATGCGTGCTTTTATGGCAAATTTTTGTGAGCCTTGCGTCTTTAAAAAAACTTCATTAGGCGAGCCTTCTTTGATGATAGTTCCATTTTCTAAAATGATGACTTTATTAGCCAGTTTATAAACTTCACTTACATCATGACTGATTAAAATAGTAGTGATTTTATAAGTTTTATGTATATTTAAAAGATAATCATGTAAGTGTAGTTTTATCTCATTATCTAGGGCGCTAAATGGCTCATCTAAAAGTAAAAGTTTGGGTTTTTGCATAATGGCTCTTGCTAAAGCTACGCGTTGTTTTTGTCCTCCACTTAGTTCTAAAATATGACTTTTTTTGTGTTTGCTTAAATCTAAAAGTTCTAAAAGTTCATTAGCAAATTTTAGATCTTTTTTGGCAAAAAGTAAGTTTTGCTCTACATTCATATTTTCAAATAAAGCATAATCTTGAAAAACAAAGCCAAGTTTTCTTTTTTGTGGACTTAGAAAGTTTTTATCATCAAAAAATACAGTATTATTAAAAGTGCAAATTCCTTGTGCTTTTTCAAAACCTGCTAAAATTCTCAAAAGCGTAGTTTTACCACTACCACTTTTTCCAAAAATAGCACAAAATTCTCCTTCTTTAACTTCAAATTTAACCTTAAGTTTAAATTCTTTTTCTTTATTTTTAAAGATTTTTTCAAAGTCAAGTTTTAGCATAAATACTCTTTGATAAATAAAGCGCTAGGATGTACATAAGCAAATACAAAATCATTTTTTTGATAGTCTTGCTCTAAAAACTCATGAGTGCTAATTTGAGCTTCGAAAGTGCAAATTTCATTTTCTAATCTTATGATAGTGATGATTTGTCCTTGAAAAATATCAATGATTTTTGCATAAAAGGTATTTAAAAATGAGTTTTCTAAATTTTTTTTACTAAGTAAGCATTCGCTACTTTTAAAAGCAAGTAAAACTTCTTGATCAATGCTTGCTTTTTCATCAAGTTCTAAAGCAAGCATATATAATTTATGTTTTTTTATAAGAAATTCTACCCAGTTTATATTTTCATGATTTTTTATAGTATTTATTTTAGCTTTAATCATGGGATATTATAGCCATAAGCTTTGAAAATTTCCTTAGCCTTTTTGCTTAAAATAAAATCATAAAATTTCTTAGCTTTGGCATTATCTTTACCATAAGAAGTGATAACAATGCCTTGATTGATTGGCTCATAAAGCTTTGGATCGATTAAAATATAATTTTTTCCTTCTTGGAGTTTATAAGATTTTAGCGTATCTTCATATAAAGCACTTGCTGCTATAAAACCCACATCGGCTGCTTTTAATGTTTGAGTAAGTGCTTCTCCTATGGATTTTGCTTCGATGATTTTAGCTTTTGTTTGCTCATAAATTTTAGCATTTTGTAAAGTTTCTATACTAGCTTGACCATAAGGAGCAGCTTTGGGATTAGCTATGGTAATGATTTTTACTTTTTCTTCTTTAAGTGTGTCTAATCCTTTGTTTAAATCCATTCTAACACTGAGTAAAGCTAAAGCTCCTTGAGCATAAATAATAGGTTTTGTACTAGCAAAATTATCATCATACAAGCTTTGTGCAAATTTCATATTTGCAGCCATAAATATATCAAATGGCGCTCCATTTTTGATTTGTGAGACTAAATTTCCACTAGCACCTAAGCTTACATTGATACTAATATCAGGGTTTTCTTTTTGAAATTCTTTTTGCAAGGCTTTAAAAGCATAAGCTACATTTGCAGCTGCAGCGATATTTACATCAGCGCCATAGCCAAAAATACACAAAAAAAGCAGGGTGAAAATTTTTTTCATTTTTTATCCTTTTGGTAGTAAATTTTGAAAAAATTATAGCTTATTTTTAAAAGCAAAAATAAATTTGTATTTTTTGCATATTTTCTAAGACTTATTTCATAATAAAATAAAAATTTTTAATTTTTTTAAAGAATATTTTAAAAGCATTTTAATGTAAAAATTTATTTTAATTTTTGTATAATTTAAGATTTCAATTTATGAAATTTTAAAAGGAAAAAGCTTGTTAAAATACATACTAAGTTTGTGTTTATTTTTTAATACTTTGATTTTGGCAAATGACTTTGAAGATTTTGAACAAGAATATCAAAAAAAAGAAGTCAAAGATAGCTTTTATACCTATAATAAAGCTATGAGTAAATTTAATTATGATCTTTATACTTATTTTTTAAGACCGGCTGCACTTTCTTATAAAAGTATTACTCCAAGTTTTATAAGAACAGGAGTAAAAAATGCTTTTGATACCACAAGATCGCCTTTTAGATTTATCAATCACCTTTTAAGTTTAGAATTTAGAAAAGCTGGCGAGGAATTTGGAAGATTTTGTGTGAATGTGATTTTTGGATTTGGTTTATTAGATAGTGCGAGCAAAACTCCTTTAAAAAGTTATGAGGCTGATTTTGGAACGACTTTGGGCAAATGGGGAGTAGGTAGTGGACCACACCTAGTGCTTCCACTTTTAGGTCCTTATAATGTAAGAGATGCTTTAGCTTTGCCTGTAAATTGGTTTATGGTGCCTGAGGGATATATTGAGAATCTTTGGGTTGGAGCAGGCGTAAATGCTGCATTAAAATTAAATGAATTAAGTTTTGAGTATGAAAAAATAGATGATATTTACCAAAATAGTGTAGATTATTATACTTTTATACGTGATGCGTATGAACAAAGACGCCAAGAACTCATCAAATAAGGAGATAAAATGAAAAAAATCATAGTTTTGCTTTTTAGTGTAGCATTTGCTTTTGCTTTAAATTTGCAAGATATTTCTAAAACTATGCAAGAAAAAATTGATGAGAGCTTAAAGATATTAGATCAAAATAAAAATGATAAAGTTAAAGCGGCGGAAAAAATCTTTGTTTTATTTGATGGTGTTTTTGATTATGAGCTTATGGCTAAGCTTAGTCTTTCTACAAGATATGAAAAATTAAGTGAAAATGAAAAAAATGAATTTAACAAAGCTTTTGAAAAAAACCTTAAAAAAAGTTTCACAGATAAGCTTGCTTTGTATGATTCTCAAAAATTAAAAGTGATTAATTTAGAAGAAAAAAACAAAAGAGCTTTTTTGAAAACTTCTATGATAGTAGATGGCAAAGAAAATTTTGTAATTTTTAAATTTTATGATAAAAATAATGATTGGCAAATTTATGATGTAGATATTTTTGGTATAAGTATCATACAAACTTATCGCTCACAATTTAAAGATGTCTTGCAAAATGGCGATTTTAAAACCTTGCTTAAAAAGCTTTCTAGTGTTGATTTTTCTAAATAATGTTAAGTAAAATTTTAAAAATCTTTCTTAATTTCCCAAAGCTAACTTTGGGGATTACTTTAATCTTTTGTGTATTTTTTAGTTTTTTTGCTAAAAATTTAAGTGTTGATGCAAGTGCTGAAAGCTTGCTTTTAGAGCATGATGAGGGTTTGAAACTATATAGAGAAGTTTCAGCACGTTATGGCAATGATAATTTTTTAATGCTTGCTTTTGCTCCTAAAGATAAAGATATTTTTGCTAAAGAAAATTTAGAAACTATAAAAAATTTAACTCTTGATTTAGAAAAAATCAATGGTGTGCAAAAGGTATTTTCTATCACTAATGCGCCTTTGCTTGCAAGTTCTAAAGGTAAAGAGTTAAAAGAGCTTATCCAAAATATACCTAATATTTTTAGTCAAGATGTGGATATTAATCTAGCTAAAAAAGAAATTTTAAATCAACCATTTTATAAAAATAATATCATCTCAAAAGATGGAAAAACAACGGGAATTTTGATTTATCTAGCACCTGATCTTGTTTATAATGACTTGATTAATTCAAGGGATAATGCAAAAAGTGAAAATGAAAAAGAGTATTTTAGAGCCTTGATTAAAAAACACCAAGAAAACTCAAGAGAATTTAGCGCAAAAAGATTAGAAGAAATTACTAAAATAGTATCTAAGTATAGTCAAAATGGAGACTTTTTGCACCTTGGTGGTGTAGAAATGATCGCTAATGATATGATTAATTATGTAAAAAGTGATTTAAAAATTTATGGTTTTAGCTTAGTAGGACTTTTATTTATAGCACTTTGGTGGTTTTTTGGCTCTTTGCGTTTGGTGTTTTTGGCTTTGGGAATTTGTGTGATTTCACTTTTTACTTCAAGTGGGATTTTCGCACTTTTGGGCTTTGATATTACCGTAGTGTCTTCAAACTATGTAGCTTTGGTGCTTATTATCACTGTTTCTGTTGTGATACATTTGATCGTGCATTTTATAGAAAATTTAAACAAACACCCAAAAGCTAGTGTTTATAAACTTTTACTCTCAACCTTACTTGATAAAGCAAGTCCTAGTTTTTATGCTATTTTAACCACAGTTGTTGGGTTTTTAAGTTTTGTCTTTTCAGATATTGAGCCTATTATCAAACTTGGTATTATGATGAGTCTTGGTATTAGCGTGAGTTTGATTTTAGCTTATATTTATTTTGCAAGTATTTTGGTACTAATGCCACGTTTAAATTTTAAAGAGCTTAATCAAAATTCATTGAAATTTTTGAGTTTTTGTGCAAATGCAAGTTTAAAACATAGAAAAGTGATCTATGGCATAAGTTTATTTTGCGTGGCTTTTGCTTTGTATGGAATTTTACAAATCAAAGTAGAAAATAGCTTTGTGAGTTATTTTAAAGATAGTTCTAGGATTAAACAAGGTTTGTTGATTATAGATAAAGAGCTGGGTGGAACTATGCCTTTAGATGTGATTGTCAAGTTTAAGCAAAGTCCAAAACAAAATGAAAGTTTAGATGAGTTTGAGCAAGAATTTGATGATTTAGCTAAAGATGATAGATATTTTTTTAGTAGTGAAAAAACAAGAATAGCTGCTAAGGTTCATGAGTTTTTAAGTGAGCAAAAATATGTAGGTTCTGTGCTTAGCTTACAAAGTTTGCTAGAGCTTGGAAAAAGCATTAATGATGGTAAGGCTTTAGATGATTTTGCCTTGGCGTTTTTATATGAAAATTTAGATGAGAATTTTAAAAAGCAAGTTTTAACCCCTTTTGTAAGTGTGGAAAATAATGAGTTGCGATTTAGCGTGCGTATGCTAGATAGTGATCCAAATTTAAGACGCGATGCTTTTTTAAAACAGCTTGAAAAAGACTTAAAAGAACTTTTACAAAAAGATAATGTAGAAGTTAAAATCAGTGGTATTATGCCTTTGTATAATAATATGCTTCAAAGTCTTTTTTCATCACAATTTGACACTTTAGCCTTTGTGGTGCTTGTGATTTTTGCTTTATTTGTGGTGATTTTTAGAAGTTTTGTTTATGCTTTTGTGGCGATTTTGGCCAATCTCATACCTTTGGCTTTGGTGTTTGGTTTAATGGGTGTTTTCAATATACCACTTGATATTATGAGCATTACCATAGCTGCTATTTGTATAGGAATAGGGGTTGATGATATGATTCATTATATTCATCGTTTTAAAGAAGAATTAAAACATAAAAGCTTAGAAGAGGCTATAAAAGCTTCACATATAGGTATAGGAAGTGCGATTTATTATACTAGTGTTACGATTATTCTAGGTTTTTTAGTGATGATTAGTAGTAATTTTATCCCGACGATTTATTTTGGCTTGCTTACGGTTTTGGCTATGAGTTTGCTTTTGTTTGGTTCGCTTTTTTTATTACCAAGTTTTATTTTAAGCTATCATTATCTTAAGCAAAATTATAATAAAGCAACATCCAAATCATATAAAGCCCAAAAGCAATAAGCATATATTTTATAAATTGTTTCATTAATACTCCATTTTTTCTAATGCTCTTAAGATGTAAGTAGCAAACATTAGTGCTTGTGAGCGGTGTGAAATTTTTAATTTTACTTGCTCATCTAATTCACCTAAGGTTTTATCAAAACCTTTTGGGATAAATAAAGGATCATATCCAAAGCCATTATTACCCCTTGGAGTATCAATAGCAAGGCCATGCATATATCCATGCGTACTAAAATGTCCATATTTTGAACTTATAGCTATGGCTGCAGTGTAAAAAGCTTTGCTTTGATGTAGATTTTTTTCATGTAAGGCTTGGATGAGCTTGTTTCTATTGGCCTCATCAGTGCCTTCTTGAGAGTATCTTGCAGAAAAAATCCCTGGTGCATTGTCTAAAGCCTCTACGCTTATACCACTATCATCACTTAAGGTGATAAATTCATCTTGCTTTTTGCCTAAAGCATTAAAAATAGCTTTAGATTTTATCAAAGCATTTTCTTTAAAACTCGTGCCATCTTCGATGATTTCAAAAGGGGTGATGATTTCATTTAAGGCATAAATTTCATAAGTAGTTAAAAATTTTTTGATTTCTTCTACTTTATGTGCGTTAGAAGTTGCTAGAATGATTTTCAATTTTTTCTTCATAAATTACTCTTTTTGTTTTGACTTTAAAAAAAGTTTATCAAAATCATAGTAAAATTATCCTTTATAAGGAGAAAAGATGTTAAAAACCGTTTTACCTTTGTCTTTTATTGTAGGAACTAGATTTTTTGGATTATTTATAGTTTTGCCGGTTTTAAGTTTATATGCTTTAAATTTAAAAGGAGCCAATGAGTTTTTAGTAGGGCTTTTAGTAGGTGTGTATGCTCTAACTCAAATGGCATTGCAAGTTCCTTTTGGAATCATTTCAGATAAAATAGGGCGTAAAAAAACTATGCTAATAGGACTTGTGGTGTTTATCATAGGTTCTTTGGTATGTTCATATGCTGATGATATTTATACGATGATGTTTGGAAGGCTTTTACAAGGTGCAGGAGCCATAGGAGCAGTAGCTACTGCTATGATAAGTGATTTTATCAATGAAGAAAATCGCGGTAAGGCTATGGCTATCATGGGTTCATTTATAGGACTTTCTTTTGCAGCTTCTTTGGTGCTTTCTCCTTTAATGAGTGCTAAATTTGGACTTTCAAGTTTGTTTGATTTAAGTGCGATTTTGAGTTTAATTTGTATCGTGCTTTTATTTAGCGTTGTACCAAAAGAGCATACAATAGTGCATGAAAATACTAAAACTCCATTAAAAAAACTTTTAAAAGAAAAAAACTTAGCTTTGATGAATCTTACTAATTGTATGCAAAAAATGCTTATGAGTATTGCGTTTTTAAGTATTCCTTTGGTTTTAGTACATGAGTTTAATTACCCAAGTGAGAATTTATGGCATGTTTATGTTAGCTCTATGGTGCTTGGGTTTTTGGCTATGGGTTTATCAGGATCTTTGGGAGAAAAAAGAGGCTTAAGTAAAGAGATATTGCTTTTAGGTGTGGCATTTTTCATCATCGCTTATGTTATATTTGCTTTTTCGCATAATGCTTTAGTGTTTATGGTGGGTGTTGTAGTGTTTTTTATAGGATTTAATTTACATGAGCCTATTATGCAAAGTTGTGCGAGTAAATTTGCCAAGGTAAATGAAAAAGGTGCAGCTTTGGGTGTGTTTAATGCTTTTGGCTATCTTGGAAGCTTTTTAGGTGGTGTTGTTGGAGGGTATTTTTTACACCATTTTAGTTTAGTTTCTCTTGCTTTTATTTTGATAGCTTTGTCTGTAATTTGGTTTGTGTTGCTTTTGTTTTTACAAAGTCCAGCAGATTTTAAAAATGTCTATTTGTCTTTAGAAACAAAACATGATTTAAATATAATTAAAGGCATAAATGGAGTTTTAGATGTATATAAAAACTCTAAATTTTTAGTGATAAAATATAATAAAAAATTCACAAGCGAAGAAGAAATTTTAGCGATTATTGAAAAATAATCGCCTTTATACAAAATGTTTTTCTTTTAAAATCACATATAATTTTAAAGTAGAAATAAAGAAAGTCAAAATAGCAGGTCCAAGGATAATACCCCAAAAGCCAAAACTTGAAATTCCTGCTATCATCGCAAAGAAAATTAAAAGTTCGTTAATTTGCGTTGGAATTTGAACAAGTTTTTCATTGATCCATTTAATGATATAAGGTTTTACTAAAGTATCTGCGATAAAAGATATCATTACCACACTATAAATGAAAATCACTAAAGCACCGCTTAGATTGTTGTTTGCAAATTCATATAAAGAAACAGGCACATAAACTAATGCCCCGCCTACAACAGGGATTAAAGAGCTAAAGCAAAATAATATTCCCATTAAAATCGCATCATAACCATAAAATTTAGTAATGATAGCAAAAAGCACTCCTTGCAAAATGGCATTTAGCACCATAGAATAAAACACAACAGACATTACATTGCTCACTTCACTTAAAATGCCTTGAGTTTCTTCTTTTTTCATAGGTACTATGCTTTTTATATAGCCAATGAGTTGGGCTCCATAAAGATTAGCAAAGAAATAAAACACACAAATTAACACCATATCAGTTAGAAATTTAGTCCCAAATTTAGTTGCGCTTGAAAGATAGGTTAAAACATCTTTAGAGATGGAATTTAAATCAATACTTGCTAATGCCTCTTTGATTTTTGGCTCTATAAAGTTTAAAGATTCAGGTAGATGCAAAGAATAATTTTTAAAATATTCTATGGTATTATGAATATAACTTATATTAAAACCGCTAGCTGCTTTTGCAAGTTCTATAATAGCATATACAAAAGGTATAAAAAATAAAGCTAACATAAAAGCAGTGGTAGCTGCTGCTGCTATGACTTTTTTACCTTTGAATATATTTAAGAATTTAACATTAACATTAGAAGTAGAAACAGCCATTAAACTTGCTATGGCTATATTCATCAAAAAAGGTTTAAATAAAAAAAGCACCCAAAATAAAATAAATAAAATAAAACTAATTAAGAAAAAATTACTACTTTTCATCAAATAAACCCTTGTTGTATTTTAATTTTAAAACATCAAAACTTTTTAAGCTTGCAATACGACCTTTGGCTGTTCTTTCTATATAACCATTTGCTAGTAAATATGGCTCTATCACATCCTCTATGGTATTTTCATCCTCGCTCAATGCTGCAGCTATACTAGAAAGTCCTATAGGTTTTCTTTTAGCTTCAGTTAAAAGCTCTAAATACCGCAAATCCATCGCGTCAAAACCAAGCTCATTTACCCCTAAAGAATCAAGCGCTTCTTTAGCTCTTTTTTCGCTAATGATTTCCTCATCATTTACATCAGCAAAGTCTCTTACACGCTTAAGCAATCTTAAAGCAATCCTTGGGGTTGAGCGACTGCGTTTGGCTATTTCTAAAGAAGCTTTTTTTTCACAAGTTTTATTAAGCTTTAGAGCTGCTTTTTCTAAAATGATAGCAAGTTCTTCATTTTTATAAAATTCCAAGCGAAATTGCATGCCAAAGCGATCGCGCAAAGGATTGCTTAGCATACCTGCTCTTGTAGTAGCACCTATTAAAGTAAATTTAGGTAAATCGATTTTGATTGTTTGCGCAGCAGGGCCACTACCGATGATAATATCAAGACGAAAATCTTCCATAGCAGGGTAAAGCACTTCTTCTATGGCAGGGCTTAAGCGATGAATTTCATCGATAAATAAAATATCTCCTTCACTAAGGTTAGTTAAAATCGCAGCTAAATCCCCGCTTTTTTCTATCATGGGTGCAGCGGTAGTTTTAATATTTGCATTCATTTCATATGAGATAATGTTTGCTAAAGTTGTCTTACCAAGTCCTGCAGGCCCACTAAAAAGGATATGATCTAGACATTCATTTCTTTTTTTAGCAGCTTTGATGAAAATTTCTAAATTTTTTTTAATGTTTTCTTGTCCTATGTAGCCATCAAAATTTGAAGGTCTAAGGCTCGTTTCATAAGTTTCATCAGGGGAGAATTTTTCAATCTCTACGATTCTATCCATATTTTTTCCATTTTATTTTGTAAGAAATTTTAATTTTATCTAAAATTTGCTAAAATAAACATTTAAACTTAGATTATAGAAGTTTTTATGGGAATTTTAGAGCAATTAGAGTTAGATTACGAGCTTGAAGAAATCGAGCGTTTTTTGTATTTTTTTAGAAGTCTTTGCGATGTTTTAGAGCCTTTGATAGTAAAGCTAAGCAGTGATAGCTTAAAATACAAAGAAGCTTTAAAAGACTTAGAGCAAAATATCCACAACGTGGTTTGGGCTGCTAAAAGATTAAATTTAGATGAGATTGCAAATTTTTGCACATTTTGTGAGGAAATTATGCAAGAAGCAGCTAAATTTGATGGGCCTGCTAGCGATGAATTTGTGGATTGGATGTTTTTAGTGGGTGAGCAGCTTGATAGATATTGCAGTGATTATGAAAAAAATGCTTCTTTTTTAAGCGTATTTAACCCTCAAATTGCAAATGTTCCAGATAAAATTTCTAAATAATGGGGACGACTTGGCTTCGACAGGAGTAGAGTGGCCTTGGTGGCATGTCGCTTTGAGCAAAGCGTATAAAGCTCAAATTAAAATTAAACGCAAACAACGTTAAATTTGCTCCTGCTTACGCTAAAGCTGCGTAAGTTCAGTTGAGCCTGAATTTTAAGTGATACTATCTAGCTTAGAATTTGGTCATTTTTGATAGTGTAGATTGAAATTTGACAAGTTTTGATTGAAGTTAAAGTCTTAGTCTAGCTTGAAATTTTGGAAGGTGAGTTTGGCTAGATGAAATTTTCACCTTTGCTAAGCATGTAGATGCCGTGGTTGTTTTATTTTTGGACAGGGGTTCAATTCCCCTCGTCTCCACCAGTAATTTAGTTTTTATTAACTAGTGCATCTCTTATATCTATGACAAGATAAATTACAAAAAAGCTTAAAAATATCGCAACTAAAGATCCAATAAGTGTTACTAGACCTGCTATAAATCCTAGAGTAAACATTAGCGCAATAGAATAAATAATCGCTATAATAAAGCTTAATGCAGCCGCTATATCAAGTATAGTTCTACCAAAATTTAAGATTAAATTTTTAATCATAATAGCTCCTTAATTAATAATAATTTATTAATTATAGCAAAATATAGTTTTAATTAATATAAAATTGTAGAATTATTTGAAGTTTAGATTTTCTTTGCAAGGTAATCCTTGCAAAGAATTTATACAAATAAAGAATTCACACTTTCATTGTGATAAACTCTGCGTATTACCTCTCCAAAGATAGGTGCTACGCTTAAGACTTTGATTTTATCCATTTGTTGTTTTAAAGGTATAGTGTCAGTTACTACTAGCTCATCAAGCGCATCTTTAGCTATTCTTTCATAAGCTACACCACTAAGTACAGGGTGAGTACAGCAAGCTATAACTGACTTTGCGCCTTTGCTTTTAAATACTTCAGCAGCTTTTACTATGGTTCCTGCTGTATCGATGATATCATCTACTAAAATCACTTCTTTATCTTTTACATCGCCGATGACATTCATCACTTCGCTTTCATTAGCTTTTTCGCGTCTTTTATCTACTATAACTATATCAAGTCCTAAAGCTTTTGCTACGCTTCTAGCTCTTGCTATACCACCTATGTCAGGACTTGCAATGATAGGATTTTTGTAGTTTTTATTTTTGATATAATCATTAAAAATAATACTTCCATAAAGATTATCCACAGGTATATCAAAAAAGCCTTGAATTTGTCCAGCATGTAAGTCTATGGTAGCTACTCTATCCACACCAGCTGATTCTATAAGATTTGCTACTAATTTTGCAGTAATAGGCACCCTAGGGCTTGCTTTTCTATCTTGTCTAGCGTAACCAAAATAAGGGATGATAGCTGTGATAGAGCTTGCACTTGAGCGACGCAATGCATCTGTCATGATTAAAAGTTCCATTAGATTATCATTTGTTGGAGCGCAAGTGCTTTGAATGATAAATACATCTTTACCACGCACGCTTTCATCTATTTGAATGCTAATTTCACCATCGCTAAAACGCTTCACACCTGCATTGCTTAGAGGCAATGAAAGGTATTTTGAGATTTTTTTAGCAAATTCTTCATTTGCTGAACCAGAAAATATTTTATATCCACGCATATATAAGCCTTAGAAAATTTTTTGTGATGATATAAAAAGTTTTTTAAAAATACAATAAAACATATTAAAAGCCATGTAATCTTTTTAAATCCGCATCAATAGGAAATTTATTTCCATCTTTATCTACGCTCACATAAGTTACTACAGCTGAAGTTACATGCATACAATACACACGGCCATATTCATTAGCTCTTTGAGTAACTACTTCTACTTCTACGGTGATAGAAGTATTACCTGCTTTGATGATTTTTGCATAGCAAGATACCAAATCACCTACGAAAATTGGCTCTTTAAAAATGATTTTATCTACCGCAACTGTGACAACTCTTTGTGGGGAAAGTTCTCTTGCGGCAATGGCTCCGGCTAGATCAATTTGTGACATGATCCAACCACCAAAGATATTACCAGCGGGGTTTGTATTGCTTGGCATAGCTATAACTCTTAGCTTAGGTTCTCCCATATCTTTCATACATTCTCCTTGTGTTTTAAAAAAAACATTATAATTAAGTTTTAAAAATAAAGAAAGGTAAAAAATGAATGATTTTAAGCAAATAGCAAAAATTGTGAAAAATAGGAAACAAAATATCAATAGTCTTTATAATATACTTCAAACTAATCAAAGTCATCCTTTGATAGATAGAGCTTTAGAACTAGCTAATCTTGAAAATGAAAAAAGCAATGTTTTGGCAATGTTGCGTCGTTTGGTGGATCTAAAAGAGGAAAATTTAGTCCAAGAACTTGAGAAAAAAGGTTTAAATGAAGAAGAAATTTCTCAAATAAAATATAAAGTTTTTTCTTTAGTAAGAGCCTTTTATGAAGTAGAACATCAAGATTTAATCGATGAGATTAAGAGTAAAAATTTACTTGATGAGTTTTATTTGGCTTTAGTTCAAGGTGTGCATAATATAGGTGTAGTTATGAATTCTTTTGAGCTTGTTTGGAGCAAGCAAATTCTAGATACAAATAATAAAATCTTAAAAGAACAATTTCCAAATTTAAGTGATGCTTTGGAGTTTTTAAAACAAAATGAGCTTTATCAGCTTACTCAAGATGGCGAAATTTGTGAAAGAAGTTATGGAGCTTTAGTTAAAATAGGAACACTTTGGAGATTTTTACCTTATGCAAAAGCTTTTGAAAATGAGGTTTTAAAGCTTGAATATGAGTTTGATAAACTTTTAGAAAAACTAAGAAATTGTGCGTTAGATGATGAAAAAAATGCTTATATTGATTATATAGAAAAATTAAAATTTGCATTTTGTGAAAAAGATAATAATGAAGTGGTTAAAAAATGGCAAGAAGCAGAGCTTGCGTGGATGGAAGTAAAATGTCCATTACAAATTGGCCATCCTTTAGAATACTATGAAGACTCTTACACACATGCAGTAGCACTTGAGTGGGATATACGCTTAGAAGATGTGAGTGATTTTAATGGGGGTGAGTTTAAAGATAAAATCAAAGAAAGTTTTGCAATGGTGTATGCAAATTTAGATGAAGAAGATGAAGCTTTGTTTGATGAGGTGAATTTTAATCTTGAAAAAACTCAGCTTTATATTTGTATGCCTATGATCTTTTATGGGGCAGAGCTTAAGGGACTTTTTTCTGCTCAAGTAGTGCCAAATGATGAGTATGTAAGCAATATAGCAGGCAAAAAGATCTTTGCTTTTTTAAATTATGTTTATGAAAATGCTAAAACCAAGCCTTTTATGAAGCTTTCATCTATGGTATTTGAAAAAGAATTTTTAGATTATGGGAGAGAAATTTTATTTTATAATGAAAAATTATGGAAAAGAATTTATGAAGTTTCTACCATAGGTCATGAGTTTGGACATATTTTCTTTGTGGCAAATGATAGCGAAAAGAAAATGAATGAAAGTGGTGTATTTAAAAATATAGAAGAGTTTAAAGCTACTGCGGGCGGGCTTGTAAATTTCTTTTTACATGAAGAAGATGATTTAAGGCTTCCTGTATTTTATGAGCTTATTAAAAGGGCTATAGGATTGATCGCTTGGCAAAGAGTAGAGGAGGTTAAGCCTTATTATACTGAAGGTTTGATTCATTTATCATTGTTGTTTAAATCAGGGGTGTTATCTTTTGCAAATGAGAAATTAAACATTAAATTTGATGAGGAAGCTTACGAGAGTTTTAAGGCTGTGTTTATGCAAAATTATTATAAGCTAGCAAGACATTATATGCTAAAAGAAGATGCTAAAAATTATTTAGATGAGTTTTGTATTTTAGAAGATGAGGTGTTTTTACCACTTGATGAAGAATGTAAGGAATTTGTAAAATATTACTATGAATTACACAAACTTTATGGCAATGAAATCGATGAAAGTGGAGAGTTTGAAAAATACTCTAATGCAAAATAAAATTTTATCAAGAAGAACTTAGCTTTCTTCTTGATATTTGCTATTTTCTAATGCTTTTTCCATATCTTTTTGCGTTTTTAAAATAGCTTTGTTAAAACCATTTAGCACTGAAAATGGAGCAAATTGCGCCGCTCTTTTTTCTCTTGGCATTGGTGGAAATTGTTTTGATTTTTGATATTTTATATCTATTATATCTTTATAATCATCATGCATTATGTCCTCCTATTAAAGAAGTAATTTCTTTGGTTTCATTATCTAAGCTTGAAGCTTTTAAAATAGCCTTTTTACCAAATTTTTGCATGATTTGAAGTCTTGCTTTTTGAAGTTTTTCTTCTTTTTCAAGTTGATTTTTTTCTTGCAAAATTGCATTAAAATCACTAAATAAATTTAATTCTTGGAAATTTTCTTGTGCTTTGTCTGTGATATTATTTAAACTTAAGCTGATTTTTCTAATGCTTAAGTTTTTATTGCTGATTTTATAAAAAAGTTCCAAGGCTTTTTTATTGATGATTTTTAAAGAATGGGTAAAATTTTCTAAATTTATACTTCCATGAGCATTTTTAGGTATAGTTCTTCCATAATTATCTTTAGCAATAGCTCCTTTATAAGAAGCTAAAAGGTTTGAATTTTCTAAATTGCTTTTATCATATTGTATATCTAGCGTGATATGGTTTGTTTTAAGGTTATTTTGTATAAGTTCAAGCACTAAATGATCGACAAGTTCTTTTAAAACCTTTATTGTTTGATTATTATCATATGCAAAAGGTAAAACCTTAGCCATGACTTTAGAGTGATTTTGTGATTTGTAATTTTTAATATCTTTCATCGTGCAAGTTTCAATACCCCATGCATGATCGATTAATAATTCAGCATTAACACCAAAGTGTTTATAAAGCAAAGCTTCGTGTTTTAAAGAAAATTTTGCAAGATCTCCCATAGTATGAATGTTTAAATTTGCAAGTTTTAAGGCAATGCCTTTACCTATACGCCAAAAATCTTTTAAAGGTTTATGCTGCCATAATTTATATCTGTATAATTTTTCATCTAAAAAGGCTATAAGCAAGCCATTTTCATCTACTTGTTGTCTTTTAGCAAGTATATCCATAGCAATTTTAGCTAAGTATAAATTTGTACCTATACCTGCTGTTGCAGTGATTTTACTTGTGTGTAAAATATCAAGTAAAACCTTAGTAAGTAACTCATAAGCTGATAGTTTGTATTTTTCAAGATAAGAACTAAGATCGATAAAAACTTCATCAATGGAGTATATATGAATATCTTTTGCATCAAAATACTTCAAATAAATGCTGTATATTTTTGTGCTAAATTCTATATAAGTAGCCATTCTAGGTTTAGCGATGATGTAATCTAGTTCTAAATTTAAATCATTTTTAAGTTCTAATGTATCAAAACTTTTAGCTTTAAAGCGGTGTTTTTGAGTTTGTTTTAATCTTTCTTGGTTGATTGAATAGATTTTTTGCTTAAACTCAAAAAGCCTTAATCTACCAGGTATATTGTAAGTTTTTAGTGCAGGTGAAACTGCCAGTATGATGGTTTTATCTGTTCTTGATTCATCTGCTACAATGAGATTAGTTGTTAAAGGATCTAAATTTCTTAAAACACATTCAGCTGAAGCGTAAAAAGATTTCAAATCAATAGAAGCATAAATTTGCATAGTATGTGAAGCTTGCCTTTAAATTTATTATAATTATAGCAGTAAAATTATTAAAATAGATGAAAGGAAATGGATTTTATAAGGTGGCGGACAGAGAGGGATTTGAACCCTCGAGACCCGTTAAGATCTGCACCCTTAGCAGGGGTGTGGTTTCAGCCACTCACCCATCTGTCCGTATTAAAAGGGAAAGTATATCTTATTGTTTATAAGATATACCTTAAATTTATACACTAAGATAAGCTATGATTAAAGTTATAACAAAACCAGCGCTTAAAACTGCGATTTGTTTACCCCTGTCTTTGCGTATAGCTATGATAGTGATTAAAAGTCCTGAAATATAAAGGATTATCATAGCAAGTGCAAAAGCTAGTCCAAGAACAGAAAAATACCACATGCCTTTATCTTTGTGAAGTAAAATCATATTTCCAAGTAAACTTCTTTCTTTTGTGATAATTTCATAATTATTTTCATCTATTTTGACAATACTTGCAGTATAGTTTATAGTGCCAAGCTCTATTCCATCGCCTTTTTTGTTAAGTTTTGGTTCCAAAGATGAAGGAAGTTTTAAGTTATTTTTCTTTAAAAAATCAATTAAAAATTCAGCTTCAGCGCCTTCTTGGACAATGGCTTGAACTTTTTGAGTTTGAATTTTAGCTCCACTTTCCCCATCAAAACCAGCTATATAAGCAAAACCAGTAACAGCATATAAAAATGCTAGTGGTAAGAAAAATAAGCTAATGTAAATGTGAATTTGTCTGAATAATTTGTTTTTATTCATTTTTACTCCTTTTTGAAAAATAATGAAAAGTATATTATTAAAAAGTGAAGTGAAAATAAAATTTTAATCTTTTTTAAATTTACGAGCTAGAGTAAAAAAGCTTCGAATGATTCCATAAAGTACATATAAGCTTGCGACGATTAACGCACTTTCTAAAAAATACAAATAAAGCATGGAAAATAAGATTACTAAAAGGATTAATACTTTTAAAACATTTGCCCGTTTTAAATCAATTTTTTTAAAACTTGGATATCTTATATTGCTTACCATTAAAAAAGCTAAAAGCATTTGAATACATACTATCATCAAAGAAAAATCACGTAAAAAATCATAATATAAATAAGCACTTACCCATAAAGCACTTACAACTGCAGCTGTTGGTATAGGAAGTCCTATAAAAACTGAAGGTTCATAAGTACCTGTGGTGACATTAAATCTTGCTAAGCGTATGGCACCAAAAACTACAAATAAACCAGCTATTAAGGAGCCAAAACGATCATATTCATAACCTATACTCATATAAAAAAGCATAGCAGGTGCAACACCAAAGGCTATTAAATCTGCTAGTGAGTCAAACTCAACTCCAAATTTAGAAGTAGAATTAGTAGCTCTTGCAACGCGTCCATCCAAGCCATCACAAATTAATGATAAAATGATATAAATTAATGCTTTATCAAAATTTTGATTAATAGAAGCAATCACTGAAATAATGCCTAAAAATATGGAAGCAGCTGTAAAAAGATTAGGTAAAATATAAATTAGTTTAAAATTCATGGATTTAAATACCCTATCAATGCACCAATGCGTACTTTATCGTTTTCATTTACGCAAATTCTAGTATCTTTTGGAAGCAATAAACTCACACTGCCATCAAACATAAAACCTATATTTTGTCCATGGTTTAAATGATGACCAAAATCATCAATATGAACTTTTCTATTTAAGGCGCCAAAAATGATGCGTAATGCCCATTGTTTGCCTTTAGAGCGTGCTAAAAATAGCATTCTTTCGCCCATTAAATTTGTATTTTTCATAAATGGACATAAAAAAAGTCCGTGTCTTGGTCTAGTTTCTTCTATATCCATATTAAGTGGAGCTATGATGCTGCCTTGATGGATGATATTGTTTATAATTTGCACTTCTATGCATTCGCCAAGCTCTTTATATGAGCTTGTTTTAATGCATTTTATTTTTCCTTCTATGGGAGCTATGATAGTATTTGGATCTGCTATATAATCGATTTTACTAGCTCTAAAAAGGCAAGCAAAAAGTATAAAAATACACCATAAAAGCCAAGAAAATCCCCATATAAATTGAGCTATTGCAAAAACTATAGCTAGAATTATAAGTAAATTCCAGCCAGCCTTTGCAATAAAATTTGTTTTCATTAGTTATCCTTAGTAACTTCTTGCTCTTTTTCTTCTAAGCGCGTTGGAAGATTGTTTTCTTCTTCATAGTTTTTAATAATCTCTCTTACTTTAGCACCATCAATAGTTTCTTCTTCATAAAGTGCTTGTACCATTACTTCTATAGCACCGCTATAAGTTTTTAAAATTTCTTTTACACCCGCATAGCGTTCATCTAAGGTTTTCTTCACATACTCATCTAAATCTTGAGCCATTTTATCAGAATAATCTTTGATAGTTTGTCCACCACTTAAGAAAGTATTTCTTTGTTTTTCAAGCACCATTAAACCTGCAATTTCACTCATACCATACATAGAAATCATAGCTTTTATGATGTCAGTTGCACGTTCAAGGTCATTGCTTGCACCAGTTGAAATTTCTTTAATGAAAATTTCTTCAGCTGCACGTCCACCTAAAAGCACATCAACTTCAGCTAAAAGCTCATGTTTTTGCATTAAAAATTTATTTTCTTCAGGAGTATTGAGCGTATATCCTAAAGCTGCTAAACCACGCGGTATAACAGAAACTTTACTTACTTTTTTAGCACCTTTTGTGGTTTCAGCGATTAAAGCATGGCCACATTCATGATAAGTTACGATTTTTTTCTCTTTATCATTAATTCTACGTGATTTTTTCTCAAGTCCTGCTATAGCTCTTTCTACTGCTTCAACTAAGTCTTTTTGTTCTACATGTTTTTTAGAATCCCTACCTGCAAGTAAAGCTGCTTCGTTAATGATATTTGCTAAATCAGCACCCGCAAGACCTGCTGTTAATCTTGCGATATCTTCTACTTTTACTTCAGGTGAAATTTTAACATCTTTCATATGAACTTTTAAAATATCACATCTGCCTTTAAAATCAGGCTTATCTACTAAAACTTGTCTATCAAAACGTCCTGGTCTAAGTAACGCTGCATCAAGTACTTCAGGACGGTTTGTCGCTGCTAGTACGATTACTGGCGAGCTTTCAGTACCAAAGCCATCCATTTCTGCTAGAAGTTGATTTAAAGTTTGCTCTCTTTCATCGTTTCCACCCATCATGCCACTTGCAGCACGTGATTTACCTATAGCATCAATTTCATCTATAAATACAATAGCTGGAGCTTCTTTTTTAGCATTTTCAAATAAATCTCTAACCCTACTAGCACCAACACCCACAAACATTTCTATAAAAGATGAACCTGATACGCTAAAAAATGGTACATCAGCTTCGCCTGCCACTGCTTTTGCAAGTAAAGTTTTACCCGTACCTGGAGGGCCTACAAGCAAAAGTCCTTTTGGAATTTTTGCTCCAAGATTGATATATCTTTCAGGATATTTTAGAAAATCAACTATTTCTTTAACTTCTTCTTTTGCTTCCTCAACACCTGCAACATCATTGAATTTAACTTTTGGTTTTTCTGAATTTACAAGCTTTTTAGAGCTTCCTATACCAAGTATAGATCCGCCCATATTTTTTTGCATACGAGAAGCTAAAAACATCCATATACCAAAGAAAATAAATACCGGTAAAACCCAAGAAAGTAAGATATCTATAAACCAATTACTCTCGTTAAAAGCTCCATAAGAAACGCCTTTTGAATCAAGTAAAGGCACAAAAGTAGCATCATTTGGAACTTTTTTGGTAATATATACCATATTTCCTGCTTTAGATACTGCTTTTATGGTGGTTTGGCCTATATTAACTTGGGTAATTTGATTGTTTTCAATTAAAGTTTTTAATTCAGAATAAGTAACTTTTTTGGTATTTTCTCCGCCCATAATACCCATGCTACCATCATCTGAAAATCCTTTAAATAAAAGAATCATCACAATGGCAAAAATAGCGAAAATAAAAATAGGGTTTTTATTGAAAAAGCTATTATTGTTTGGATTATCTTTTGGTTCGTTTGGTTTTTTATTCATTATTTTGTTTCCTTTTTGTAAGCTAAACTCAACCACTCTCCTTTGTGTTTACATTCTAACAAAGTCAAATTTTTGAATTTATCTTTAATTCTTTCTTCATATTTGTTTAAAATACCAGATAAGATTAAAATTCCACCTTCTTTGGTTTTTTCTTTAAGATCTTTTTCTAGTATGATTAAAATATCAGCAATGATATTTGCCACAACTATATCATATTTATGTAAGCTTTTATTAATAGAACCTACCCAAATATCATCAAAGTTAACTTGATTTAATTTTGCATTTTCCTTGCTTGCAACTACGGCTAGCTCGTCTGTATCACAAGCTTGCACTTTAGCTCCAAGCTTTGCCATGATGATACTTAAAATCCCACTTCCACAGCCTACATCTAAGCAAAATTTAGAATCATCTGTGTATTTTTGTAAAAATTCTATACAAGTGTAAGTGCTTTCATGATGTCCTGAGCCAAAAGCTAGGGCAGGGTCTATAATGATATTGATTTTATCTTGTATAGCTTCTTGCCAAGTGGTGTGAATGTGGATATTGTCAATGGTTAAAGCTTGTATGCCTTTTTTATACTCTTCTATCCAGTTTTTATTTTCTTTTTTTTCTAAAGTAGAATGAAAATAAATCTTAGTATTAAATTTTTCACATAATTTTTGATGAAAGCTTTGCAAGGCTATTTGAATGAGTTTTATATCTTCTTCTGATCGTATATAAACGCCATCATTCTTTTCTTCTATGGCATCTATATCTAGAGAAAAAACAAGATCAAGGAATAAATCTAAATATTCCTTATCTGTTTGAAAAAAAAGTTCGTAATAATGTGTTTGCATAAAAACTTATAATCAGCCTTCGTTTGTTCCTAAAACATCTTCAAGTTTTTCTTTTAATACTTGAGGTGTAAAAGGTTTTACAATATAGTTATTTACACCTGCTTTTAAAGCTGTGATAACTTCTGCCTTACCACCTTCTGTAGTTACCATGATAATAGGCATATCAGCATATTTTTCTTCCGCTCTTACTTTTTTTACTAATTCTAAGCCGTTCATTTCAGGCATATTCCAGTCAGTAATTAAAATTTTAATATCATCATTTTGTGAAAGCAAATCCCAAGCTTCAACTCCATGTTCAGCTTCTAAAACATCTTTGTGACCTAATCTTACAAGAGTGTTTTTGATTATTCTTCTCATGGTAGAACTATCATCAACTACTAATAACTTCACTTTTTTTCCTTTGTCTTGATGTAATTACATAAAAGTGTAATTGTATCGTTTTTATTTTTATTAATCAATTAAAAGTTTATATTATACCATTTAAAAATAAAATTAGAATTTAATCACTCTCCATTTTTATTGTGATTAAACTCAGGCACAATTTCCTTTAAAACTTTTGCAGGATCTGTGCTTTGGAGTAATCTTTCTATTTCTTGATTTAAAATTTTTAAATCTTTAATTTCACTAGTGGTAACAAATATACTTTCATATTGAGTTTTCAAATCATCTTCATGGATTAAAAGCTCTTCGTAAAGTTTTTCACCTTTTCTTAGTCCAGTGATTTTAATTTCTAACTTTTTATTAGAAAGTAAAAGCATTTTTTTAGCTAAATCCATGATTTTAACAGGCTCACCCATATCAAGTACAAATAACTCCCCACCTTTTGCAATAGCCGCAGCTTGTAAAACAAGTTGTACAGCCTCATCCACAAGCATAAAATAACGCACTATATCAGGATGAGTAAGAGTAAGTGGCTCATTAGCTGCAATTTGAGCTTTAAATTTAGGTATAACACTTCCACTTGATCCTAAAACATTACCAAAACGCACACAAGCTACTTCAAAATTTTCACAACTTGAGCTTAGTGCATAAAGCTCACAAATTCTTTTTGTACAACCCATGATATTAGTTGGTCTTACAGCTTTATCAGTACTTATCATAACAAATTTAGCAACCTTGTAAGTTTTTGCAAGATCGATTAAATTTTTAGTACCTATGATATTATTTAAAATAGCTGAATGTGGATTTTGCTCACACAAAGGTACATGCTTGTAAGCTGCTGCGTGTAAAATCAAATCTATATTTTTTTCTTGTAAAAGTTTTTCTAGAGCCTCTTTGTCTAATATACTCATCATAATAGGTTCAATTTTTTCTTTATGTAAGCTTAATTCTTCATTGATTTTATATAAATTATACTCACTATGATCAAGCATGATTAAGTGTTTTGCGCCAAATTTAATGCATTGTTTACAAAGCTCGCTTCCTATAGTCCCACCAGCCCCACTAACTAAAACTACCTTATCTTTGATAAAATCAATCACGCAAGCATTATCTAAATCTTTTGGTTTACGCGCTAATAAATCTTCGATGCTTATATCTCTTGCTTCATTTTGTGTAAAAGAAAAAAGTTTTATATCATTAATCCCATAAGCAATAAGCTCATCAAAAAGCTTTTTGAGTTCTTCTTGCTCAAGTTTTAAAGCAATGATAGCAGTATGAATACCTTCAGCGGTATATTTTCTAATAGCTTCTTTTTCTTCAACTATAAATTTATCACAATAAGTACCTATTAAATTTTTACGCTCATCTACCACAGCTACGGGGAAAAGTCCTAAGCTTCCTTCTTTGGCTCCTTTTAATAAATGTAAAGCCTTTGAAGTAGCACCAACTACTATACAAGGATGTTCTTCATTATATTTTGGTTTTCTAAAATCAACTATCATTCTTTTGCTTATACGCAAACTTCCAATTAACATGCAAGATAAAACAAAGTCTATTCCTATAACGCTTCTTGGAAAAGGGTTAAAAAAATCATCATAAAAATAATAAATTGCTAAAAATACAAGTTCAGCTAAAGCTAAAGCAATGACTAATTTACGTGCTTCATTAAGTGAGAAAAATCTCCAAGCAACTTGATAAATTCTAAAAAAAGCTAGAAAAATGATTTTAAGTAAAATCAAAATCACAGCACTTTTAAACATACCTTCATAAAATTCACTTGGGATGTCTGCACTAAAGCGTAAAGAAAAAGACAAATAAATACTTATAACAAAAAGTAAAATATCAGCGCCTAGGAAAAAACCTAAGCGTTTGCTTTTATAATCCATCTTAGTCCTTTAAGGTGTTTAAGATTAAAGTAGAAACTTCCTCTACATCAGCTTTACTCATAGTAGTTGCGCTTGGAAGGCAAATTCCATTGCTAAAGAAAAACTCACTATTGCCATTTAAGTAAGCATCGCAGCCTTTGTAAAGTTCTTGTAAATGCATAGGCTTCCAAAGCGGACGACTTTCGATTTTGTTATCTTTTAAAACTTGTATGATTTTTAAAATTTTATCTTGAATTTGAACATTTTTATTTTCACATATACAATGTTTTTCATAAGTATTAAGTTTATTTAAATCAAAATCAAGTAAGGCAGTACTTAGCCAGCGATTTGACTTGGTATTTTCAAGTTCATCTAAAAAAGTAAAAGTTTCACTTAAAAATTCTTTATACCAGCTATAAATTTCACGCTTTTTACTTACTCTTTCTTCTAAAACTTCCATTTGAGCAGTACCGATTGCACCTAAGATATTGCTCATTCTATAATTATAACCATATTCTTTATGCTCATAATGAAGACAATTTTCTCTAGCTTGAGTGCTATAAAATCTTGCTTTTTCAAGATTAGCATGATTTTCACTCACAAGCATACCGCCACCACCTGTTGTGATGATTTTATTACCATTAAAAGAATATACTCCAAAATCCCCAAAAGTACCTAAAGCTTTATTTTTGTAAAAACTTCCCAAAGCTTCAGCAGCATCTTCGATTAAAAAAATCTCATTTTCTTTACAAATTTGGACAATCTCATCCATTTTAGAAGCATTACCATAAAGGTGTGTTAAAATAAGAGCTTTTGGCTTTTTAGGACTTTCTTTGATGGCTTTTTTTAATAAATTTACATCTAAATTATAAGTTTCATCACAATCAATAAACACAGGCGTAGCATTCATGTAAGAAATAGGTGCTACTGAAGCTATGAAAGTAAAACTTGAAGCTAAAACTACATCACCTTCTTTGATACCTAAAACTCTTAAAGCTAAATGAATGGCTGCAGTTGCTGCATTTAAAGCAAGTGCATTAGAGCTTTTTGTATAATCTTTAATACTTTGTTCTAAGGCATTAACAAACTCGCCCAAAGGTGCTATATAATTACTTTCAAAAGCTTTGTGTATGTATTCTAATTCTTTTCCACTCATATGTGGTGCTGATAGAAAAAATCTCATTTTACCTCCTTTATTTTCTTAGCAGGAACTCCAGCATAAATACCTTTAGAAGTTAAGTTTTTAACCACAACTGCTCCTGCGCCTAAAGTTATATCATCATTTAAACTCATACAAGGAATAACGCTTGAATTAACTCCCAAAAAACAACGCTTTCCTATTTTTACATTTCCTGTTAGCTTAGCTCCAACGCTAATATGGCTAAACTCATCTACAAAACACTCATGCTCAATCACACAAGCAGTATTTAAAATCACACCTTTTGCAATGCTAGCTCTAGCATTAACTACGACATTTGGCATGATTAAAATACCCTCATCATCTAAAAAAGCACTTGGACTAATAATAGCACTTTTGTGTATCAAATTTACTAATCTAAATCCATCTTCTTTTGCTTTTTTGAAAAGTTTTTCTCTAATAGAGTTTGCACCAATAGCAATAAACATATCGTGTTTTTCTAAGTTGGAGTGATATTTTAAGCCTTTATTATCATCCAAAAAGATAATTTTTTCATACCCTAAATTTCTAGCTACATCAGCACAGACTAAACCATGCCCACTAGAGCCATATATATAAATACTTTTAGTTGTGTCCATTGAATTTATCCGTTGTAGCTACTCCTTCTTTATTAACCCCACTTCTTTTTAAAACTTTAACAATGGTCATAAAAAAGATTTTAAGATCAAATAAAAAAGAGCAATTTTGCACATATTCTACATCATATTTAAATTTTTTCTCCCAAGAAATAGCATTGCGTCCATTAATCTGAGCCCAACCTGTAATGCCTGGTCTTACATCGTGGCGTTTTTTTTGCTCTTGATTGTATAAGGGTAAGTATTCTACAAGTAAAGGTCTTGGGCCTATGAAGCTCATGTCGCCTTTTAATACATTAAAAAGTTGTGGTAATTCATCCAAGCTCAAGCTTCTAACTAGCTTACCAAAAGGCTTTAGGCGTAATTCATCAGGAAGTAATTCTCCATTTTCATCGGTTTCATCACTCATAGTTTTAAATTTATAAATATAAAAAATTTTTTCATTTAATCCTGGTCTTGCTTGTTTAAAAAGCACACTTCCTTGAACGATTTTTAAAACAATACCTATAAGCACTATAAAGGGTGAAAAAACAATCAGCAAAATCAAAGCCAAAAAAAAGTCAAAAACACGCTTTAAACCATTTTTATACATTTGTAAAACCCCTATAAAAGTCAAGATATTTCAAAGCTATGATATTTTCATCATAATTTTGTGCTCTAAGAAAAGCATTTTGCGCTAAAGTATTTTTTAGTTTTTCATCTTCTAATAAAACTGCGATTTTTTCAGCTAAATCTTTACTATCTTTGCATTTACAAATTAAACCATCTATGGCATTATCCACTGCTTCAATGCAACCTTCAGCATCACTTACCACACATGCTTTTTTACA
The DNA here is from genome assembly GCF_025771685.1 of Campylobacter sp. IFREMER_LSEM_CL2194. Taxonomy (NCBI): domain Bacteria; kingdom Pseudomonadati; phylum Campylobacterota; class Epsilonproteobacteria; order Campylobacterales; family Campylobacteraceae; genus Campylobacter; species Campylobacter sp. IFREMER_LSEM_CL2194. Next base: position 99,720 of record NZ_JAKMQS010000002.1, on the reverse strand, counting down.
AGCTTGTGCTTCTAAAACCGTTCTTGGATAGCCTTCTTTATAACTTGGTAAAACAAAAATATCGCATAAATTTAATAAATGTGCAATATCACTTCTTGTACCAAGATAAAAAACATCACTTGAGTTTAAAAATTCTAATGGTGCACAAGATTTATTATCATCTCTTCCACCTACCAAAACAAAATTTGCCTTATCTTTTAAAATTTGGCTTGCCTCATAAAATTCTTTAATACCTTTATGCCAAAGCGCTCTTGAGATCATTAAAACGATAGGTTTATCAGGCATATTGTGTTCTTTTAGAAAAGCTTGTTTTTCTTCTGTGCTAATTTTTAAAGGTAAAAATTGTTTTAAATTTAGTCCTACGGATTTGATGATTTTGATTTTTTCTTCTTTTAAGCCTAAATTTTTCATAAATAAAGCATTGCTTTCATTGACAAAAATAAAACCATTAGCAAGTTTAAAAGAAATTTTATAAAGTAAATTAATGCTCATTCTTACTAATTTGCTTTTAAAATCATCATCTATATAAAAACTTCCTAAGCCCTCAACTAAACCAAAAGTGTATTTAACACCCGCCATTTTAGCTGCTATGATACCTGTTGTATTGCTTTTGTGAGCGCTTGTTTGCAAAAGATCTAAATTTAAACTTTTGAGTGTATTTTTTAAACTAAGTAGATTTTTAAAAACAATCAAAGGATTGACACTTGATCTAGCTAAATCATAAAAGCAAACCTTATAACCTAGCTCTTGTAATTTAATAGCAAAATCATCTTTTGGAGTGATGATTATAACTTCATGATTATTTTTTTCTAAAGCTCTAATGAGTGCAAGACGAAAATAATACACACTCATTGCACTGTGAGTTAAAATTCCTATTTTCATCTTTTTAGCCTATAAATTTTTGCTCTTGCATCATTAGTGACTTGCTCAAATAAATCTTGATCGTATTGATTTAATAAAAACATTTGTATATAAGCACTATTATAAAGACTTTCATCTAAAATCACAAAGCTTTTATATTCTCTTAAAAAGAGCAAATAAATTTGAGCTTTTGAATCAATTTCATTGTAATAAAATTTGCCATTAGTGATGGATTCTATATCCACAAAAGCTTTTAAAGATATGCTTGCACCTTCTACTTTTAAGGCTCTAAAATCATTAATAATTTCTACTCCATTATCAAGCATAACAGAACCTGTAGTTTTATCTTGAGCTATAGCATTAGCTTGGGAGAAAAATAAACTTTTTTCTTGCTCTCCATTGTCAGGATTTGTATTTGCAAATTGTGCTACCACAGGCATGATACGCAACATTCTATAAGGCATGTAAATATATACATCTCTTGTTTTATTGGTATCAAATTTAAAATTTTTATCATTTAAACTTTCTAAAAAATCTTTAGCACTTGTTTGGTTATAATCTTTTACCATAGCTTTTAAAACATCAGGATAATTTTCTTTGAAAGATTTTTCAGTGTATTCTACGCTAAGTCTTGCCATATTGGCTGCTGGAATTTGTTCTTTACTTAAGACAAAAGATGAGAAAAAATTATCTTTTCCTAGGTGTTTTCCACCATCGATTAAGGTTTTTACATCGCTATAATAGCGTATTGGATAACCATAATCCCACCAAGCAACAACATAATCTTCTCTTTGAGCTTTATTTTTTAAATCATTTAAAATACTAGCTTCATAAGAAGTAAAAACAGTAGAGGATTTATAATAATAAATATGCATTAGGGCAGGACTTATACTAAAAAATGCAATGAGTATGAGCAAGATGTTTTTATTTTTTAGATTAAGTTTGATTTGTTTTTTTTCTAAAAAATTAAAAAATGTATATAAAAAATACCCAAAACCCAAAGCCATCACAGGAACTGCATAAATGGTAAATCTAAGTCCAGCTCTTAAAGCCATAAAACCTAGTGCAAGCATAGGTAGAGCCAAAAGCATACTTTTGTGATCTTTGCAAAGTAAGATAAAACCTATAAAAGAAAGGATAAATACTAAAACACCAGAGCTAATTCTTTGCATAAACACTTCAGGATCGATAGTATTTACTTCCATAATGGTTTCATTGACATTAAAATACACAAAGGCAGCATCTTTTAAATTTTGCACATCAGAAGCTTTGAAAACATAAAATTTAAGTTGATATAAAACAGGATCTAAACCACCGCTTAAATGTAATATCAAAATGCTAATAAAAATTAAAGGCCAAATCATATAAAAATTAATTTTTTCTTCTTTAAAAGCAAAAATAGCAAATAATAATACAATCAAAGCAAGTTTATATTGCCATGCTAGCATACTTAAAGCTATGATCATCAAAGCAATAGCTAGATAAAAAATCTTTTCTTTTCTATGAAATACTAAAGTATAAAGTCCAAAAAGTCCTATCATAGCAAAATTTAAAGAATAACTTGATGGATACCACCATAAATAAATCATGATGAAAATTGGACTTAAAAGTAGGGTGAAAATGTCTTTATTAATAGTTAAGCGTATAAAAGTAAGTAAAATAAGCATTGGTAAAACTAATACTAGCATATCTGTATCATAATACCCACTCATAGTGCGGTTGTAATAACTATTTGCAATGCTTCCAAGTAAGGCTGCTATAAAGCCATAGGTAGTGAGTTTATATTCTCTTGCGATTAATATAATAGGCACAACAATCAAAGAAGCAAAAAAAGTACTCATATATAAAATAATACTTTCAAAGCTAAAAGGCAAAATACTATAAAGCCAATAAGTTAAAGTAGAAAGTGAGCTTCCAAAATAAGATAAGTCATTAGGTTGATGAAAACCTGCTATCATATCTCTTGCACCTTCTGCAAAAGCATAGCCATCATTAGTAGTAATCATAAGTTGATCGTTAAAGAAAAACTCATAAAACTCACTTGCCCAAGCTACCCAGTATAATCTACACAAAACACTAAAAGCAAAGGCTATAAGGATCAAAATACAGGTATATTTTATAGAATTATTATTAGTGAAATTTTGTCGTAGTTTCATTTTATGCCTTGTTGAAAAATTCAAATAATTGCTTTGCTATACTAATTTTATCAAATTCTTTTGCACGTAAAAAAGCCTTTTGTCTATACGAAGTTTTTAATGCTTCATCATTGCACATTTTTTCCAAGCCTTCTTGCATGGCTTTTTCATCATCTACTTTTACTAAAAGTCCAAACTCATTATCTAAAAACAACTCCCTTGCGCCACTTTTATGATCAGTGCAAAGCACAGCAGTATTACAAGCTAGACATTCGATTAAAACATTAGAAAAGCCTTCAAAACTTGAAGCAAAAGCAAAAAAATCACATTTACTCATGTATTTATAAGGATTTTTATCAAAACCTAGTAAAAAGATTTTGTCTTTTAAATTTAAAGTTTCTATTAAAGCTAAAAGCTCATCTTTTAAAATACCCTCGCCTAAAATGACTAATTTTAAATCAGTTTTAACTTTTGCATAAGCTCTTATAAGCATAGCATGATTTTTACCATGATCAAGTCTGCCAACGCTTAATATAAAAGGATCTTTAAAGTTTATTTCTTCTTTAGATTTTTCTATAATGTTTTCTAAGTCTATGGCATTGTATAAAATATCACATTTTTTTGCTTCTATATTGAAATTTTGTATTAAATCTTCTTTGTTTCCTACAGAATTTGCTAAGATTAAATCTGCCTTATTATAAAGTTTTTTAATAAGAAATTTATTGATAAAAGAATTTAGATTATTATGTTTATAAATCACACTTGGAGTGGTGCATTCATTGATAATAAGGGTTGATTTAAGTCCTAGGGATTTTGCCATTAACGCAATATAATTAGGTCTATTTAATAATACAAATTGCAAGTTGATTTTTAAATCTTCACAAAGCTTTTTGTATTTCATAGCTAGCAAGGGTAGTTTTAAAAATTTAGCTAAATTACTTTCGCTTGGATTTGATTTTTCAAGGTAGTGGATATTAACTTCAGGAATATCATAGGATATTTTATCATTCATTAAAATCAAATGTACTTCATATTTTAAATTTAATACAGGTAATAGCGTAGATACAACCCTTTCAGCACCACCGCTTCCTAAAGAATAAATAAAAATTGCTAGTTTTTTCATGTTAAACCCTTACTTCTTTGATCAAATCAAGCCATTTTTGTGCTACATTGGCTACTTCATAATCTTTACATCGCTGCTGTGCATTAAGCGCTAGTGTTTTTCTTAAATTTTCATCTTGCATTAAAAGGGCGAGTTTTTCGCTTAAAGCTTTTTCATCATCTAAATCTACCAAAAATCCATCTTTTCCATCATCAATTAAATCTTTATGGCCGCTTGTGTATTTAGTGCTAATACGCGCTACTTGATAATATAAACTTTCAAGCAAAACTGTTGGCAAGCCTTCTATGAAAGAGCAAAGGCAGATTATTTTTGCTTTTTTATAAAGCTCTTGCATATTTTCAACTTTACCTAAAAAATTAACCTTGATATTTAAATTCTTAGCTTCTTGTTCTAAATCTTGTCTTAATTTTCCATCGCCTGCTATGAAAAAATTGTATTGTTTTTGTAAATTTATATCTAGCCTTGCTATGGCTTTTAAAAACATAGAAGCATTTTTATTATGATCAAGTCTGCCTACGAAAATGACATTATTTTCTTTTTTTAAATTTTCTTTAATAGGGCTAAAATGACAAGGATTTGGTATATTGATAACTTTTTTAACAAAGTTTTCATAATAATTTTTATCATCATTACTTAGCACAGTTAGAGCATTTGCATGAGGAAAACTTATACGGCGTAAAAACTTCCAAATTTTAGATTTTAAATAAGTATAAGAGCTATGTTCGCTAATAATTAAAGGTGTATTGGAGCCTTTATTTGCCCAAATGCAAGCGATGTTAGTGGTATCTAAAAATGAGATAAAAACATCGCTTTTATGGTCTTTAAGTGCTTGTTTTAAGGCTTTGAATTTTTTAATGCGTGAGGCTATTTTATTATAAAGAGTGGAAAAGTCAAACTGCTCTAGGGTAAAAAGTTTGATTTTTGGATCAAGCTTGTAAAAAGAGTCTTCTTTGTGAAATTTAATAATATTTATTTCATGCTTTTTGCAAAGCTCATTAGCTAAAGTGACCAATACTCTTTCAGCACCACCTGAATTTAAAGTAGCTATGATGAAAGTGATTTTCATACTTGTTCCTTTAAATGCCCATGTTTTACTTCAAATACTCTATCACAACCTTGTATGGTTGAGAGCCTATGGGCTATGATGATGAGGGTTTTATCTTTTGAAATTTTATAGATTTCTTCCATGATTTTTGCTTCACTTTCTTGATCAAGAGCGCTAGTTGCTTCATCTAAAACTAAAATTTCAGGTTGTTGATAAAGCGCTCTTGCTATGGCTATTCTTTGTCTTTGACCCCCACTTAAAAACGAACCTGAGTCACCCACCTTAGTATGCACTCCATCTTCAAGTGAATTTACAAAGCTTTCAAGATTAGCCTGCTTGATTACCTTATGTAAAAGTGCTTCATCTACTTCTTCTCCAAAGCTAATATTTTTAGCAATAGAATCATTAAAAAGATAAATTTGTTGAGGTATGTAGCCAATTTTACTTCTAAAACTTTTTATATTGCTCTCATCAAGCTTAATTCCATCTACAAAAATAGCTCCATCGCTTGGTTTTAAAAGCCCTATGATAAGATCAACTAAAGTACTTTTACCACTTCCACTTTTACCTATAAAAGCGATTTTTTCATTTTTATTAAGCTCAAAATTTAAATTTTTAAATAAATTTTTCTTGCCCTTATAAGCAAAGAAAAGATTTTTTAAAACGATTTTTTCTTTAAATTCAATACTTTCATCACCCAGTTTTTCTTCTTTTTCATTGAGCATATTATAAATAATATCTAAAGAGTTTTTATAATATGTGATTTCATTATAACTTGTGATGATACGATTAGCACTTGGCATAAGCCTATAAAGAGCTACTACGAAAATAGTGATAGTTGCTAAGATAGATGAAATATCACTTTCATATCTTAAAACTAAATATACCACGATAAAACAAAGCATACAAAAACCTATACCTTCAAGGTAAATTCTAGGAATGCTTGACATGCTTTCATTGCTAATGTTTGCTTTGGCAAAAAGCCCACTTTGAATTTCATAAAGCTTTTGTGTGCTTTGTTCTTTGGTTTTGAGTTTGATGATTTTAAGGTTGTTTAAATTTGCATTTAAAATTTCAAAATAATTTTTCATCGCCTCTTCTCTAGCTATGGAAGCTTTTTTTACCAAGGGTGAGAGAATTTTAATCAAAATAAAAGCATTTAAAAGTAAAAAAGCACTTAAAGCTAGGGTGATTTTATAGTTGATAATTAGCAATAAAGTATAAAGTAAAAACACCACAAAGCTTTCACTTAGCATAAGTAAAAACGCACTAATTAAAGTGCTTAAATGAAATACTTCTTGAGTGATAGTTTTTAAAAGTTCTGATTGATTTTTATTAGTAAAATTTTCATATTCAAGATGTAAGTATTTATCAAAAATACGACAAGCAAGGCTGTGATAACGCCCTTTAGAAAAACGCGCAAGCAAATGAAAATAAAAGGCATTCAAAAAGGCTCTAAAAATATAAAAGGCGATTAATATGCAGCCAAAATAAGCAATAATCTTATAACTTGGTAAATTTAAATACTCATATATAGGTTGAAAATAGGAGCTTTTTTCTAAAAGCTCAAAATTACTCGCTACCGATACAAAAGGCATGATTAAAGAAATAGCAAAGCTTTCTATGAATCCTATAAAAATAGAAAAAATTAGCAAAGTAAATAAAAATTTCTTATCATGAGCATTGAGTATAAAAAAAAGTTTTTTTAACACTGTTTTTCCCACTCATAAGCACTTTTGCAGATTAATTCTAAATCATCATATTTTGGTTTCCAATTAGTTAGGGTTTTGATTTTATCAGCATTTGAAATAAGCACTGAAGGATCCCCAGCTCTTTTTGGTGCAAGTTCTACTGTGAAATCTACTCCGCTTACTTTTTTCATAGTTTCAATAACTTCTTTTACGCTAAAGCCATGTCCATAGCCTACATTGAAAATATTACTTTCATTGTTTTCTAAGTATTCTAAAGCAGCTAAATGCGCACTCGAAATATCATCAACATGGATAAAATCTCTAATACAAGTACCATCTTTAGTATTATAATCATCGCCAAAAATATAAAGCTTTTCTCTTTTTCCTGTGGCTACTTCGGCAGCAACCTTGATAAGTAAAGTAGCTTTTGGATAGCGTTGACCTATAGGATAACTCATGCAAGCACCTGCTACATTGAAGTATCTTAAAATGCAATATTTAAATTCAGGATTAGCCATATTAGCATCTTGTAAGACTTTTTCACTCATTAGTTTACTTTGTCCATAAGGATTAATCGGTGCCAATGGACTTTGCTCATCTACAATAGGAGTTTGCGGCTCTCCATAAGTAGCTGCGGTTGAAGAAAAAATGAATTTTTTCACACCTGTTTCTAAACAAGTTTGGATTAGATTGCTTGTATTTGCGGTATTGTTCATATAATATTTTAAAGGATTTTCCATACTTTCAGGAACTTCAATACTAGCTGCAAAATGCACAATTGCATCAAATTTTTCTTCTTTGAAAAGTTTTTTAATCCCAGCATAATCGCTTAAATCTTGCTCAAAAAACTTAAAAGGTCTGATTTTAGAAAGTTCATCTAAGCTTTTTTTACTGCCTTTTGAAAGATTATCTAATACACAAATTTCATGATTTGTTTCTAAAAATTGTTTTAAAGTATGAGAGCCTATGTATCCTGCACCACCGGTGATTAAAATTTTCATTTTTATCCTTTTTGTGATATTTAATAATAGTTATTTTAATATACTTTTCTTAATTAATTTAAAACTTGCTCTTTTCTTTTTCTATGGCTTCTAAAAATGGCTCTTGATAGCTTTTATCACTATGTTTTTGCAAAAGTTCTTCTTTGAAATTTTCTAAAATATTAAGATAATCTTCTTGGGTTAAATTAGCTTTGATGAGTTCGTATTTTAAAAATAGCATATAGGTGTTTAACACATCACTCTCGCAATACTCGTGAATTTTTTCTAATTTGTTTTGATAAAAAAGTTCTAATACTTCATTTCCATGCACATCAAACTTTCCAGGAAGTCCTGCCATAGCACAAAGTGTGTCAAGTCTTAAGCCTTTTTGGCCAAAACTTCCTAAAGATTCTAATAAATCACAATGTTTATTTTCTACAAATTTACTTTTGTAGTTATTCCATTTATCGCTTGCGTCTAAATAAGCACTTGCGTTGATATTGTATTTTAATGCTCTTATAATAAGCAAAGGCATGTCATAGCTTTTACCATTAAAACTTACAAGGCGGGGTTGGTGCTTGTCTATGAAGTTAAAAAACTCTTCTAACATTTGCTTTTCATTTTCACCTTTGATTTTATTGACTTTGATGAAATTTCCAAATTTATCTGCAATCACTGCACAAATGCTTACAACTTTATGAAAAGGCAGGGGTAAAAATTCACTTCCGCTTTCTTCTTTTTGTCTTTCTAAAGCTTGCTTGCTAATGCTTAAATCATCGCCATTAAAATCATAAAGATGTTTTATCAATTCTACATCAGGAATACTCTCACAATCAAAAACGCAAATATATTCTTGCATGATAAACCTTTTTTTAAAAAAATCTTTGTTAAAATCATAACAGAAAATTTAAAAATAAAGTAGCATATGAAAATAGGTTTGGTTAAGTTATCCGCACTTGGAGATATCATCCATGCGGTAATTGTTTTACAATTTATTAAAAAGCATTATCCTAAGGCGAGTATTGATTGGTTTGTAGATGCAAGATTTGCAGGATTATTGCAAGATCATCCAATGATCAATGAAGTGTATGCTCTGCCTTTAAAAGATAGAAAATTCAAAGAAGTTTTTGCTATGCTTTTTGAAGCTAGGCAAAATAAATATGATGTTGTGATTGACTTGCAAGGTTTGATTAAATCTGCTTTAGTGAGTAAATTTTTATGTGCCAATACTTTTGGTTTTGATCAAGAAAGTATCAAAGAGGGTTTTGCGAGCAATTTTTATACGCATAAATTTGCGTGTAATTATGAAGAAAATATTATCGTGCGTAATCTTTCTTTGGTGGCTTATGTATTAAATGAGCATTTTGATCATAGTGATATAGAGTTAAAACAAAGTTGTTTTAGTGTAGATGATGAGTTAAAAGAAAGCTTAGAACAAAGGCTTTCTTTAAGTGAAAGTGCGCCAAATATACTCATACATGTAGGCTCATCTATGCCTAATAAAATTTACCCAAAAGAGCGTTTGATACTACTTTGTAGAATGCTTTTAGAGTATTTTACTAGTGCAAAAATCATGCTTGGTTGGGGCAATGTTAATGAGTTTAATTTTGCTAAAGATATAGTTTTAAATTTAAAACATTTGAAAATAGAACTTGCGCCAAAATTAAGCTTAAGTGAGCTTTGTGCTTTAACTAAGGCAAGTGATTTGATTATCGGAAATGATAGCGGGCCTACTCACTTAGCCTTTGCATTAAACAAGCCTTCTATAACGATTTTTGGCGCTACTCCTAGTCAAAGAAATGCTTATGAAACAAATATCAACAAAACAATCAATGCAGGTAAAAAAATACTGCATTCAAAACATATAGATAAGAGTGATTTTTGCATACAAAATATCGATGAAAAAGATATTTTTAAACTTGCTTGTGAGCTTTTAGAAAAATGATAAATTATATATATCTAAGCCTTTTTTATATACTAAAAGCTCTTGTGAAGATTTTACCCTCAAAGCTTTTAAACTCTTTTACAAATTTAGTTGCCTTAATCACTTATAAATTAAATCACAAACACCGCAAAATCATTGATACAAACTTAAAAATTTGCTTTCCTGAAAAAGATCAAAAATGGCGTGATGAAACTAGCCATAATATCTATAAAAATTTTGCTAAATTTGGGATTGATTTTATCAAAAATCAAAATGCAAGCAAAGAAGAAATCATCAATAAAATTTGCTTTGATGATGAGGAGCAAATTTTAAATATAATGCAAAGTAAAAGACCCTTAATCGTAACTACGGCTCATTATGGTAACTGGGAACTTTTGGCTTTATCTTTTGGAGCTAAATTTCAAGGAATTTCCATAGTTGGAAGAGCGCTTGATAGTATGGTAATGGATAAAATTTTAAGTAAAAATCGCACACAATTTAACATAGAACTTATAGAAAAAAAAGGCGGGCTTAAAAAAATGCTAAAAGCCTTAAAAGAAGGCAGATCGCTTGGAATTTTAACCGATCAAGATGCGGTAGATGGTGAAAGTGTAAAAATACAATATTTTAACCAAGAAGTAAATTTTATAGCAGGTGCAAGTGTGCTTGCTAAAAAAACAAATGCTATGATTTTACCTTGTTTTGTGTATCAAAAAGATGGGAAATTTTTTGTAAAAACTTTTAAGGCTTTAGATGCAAGTAAGGTAAGTATAGAAGAGCTTACTAAGTATCAAGCAAAGTGTTGTGAAGAGATGATTAAATTTAAACCTGATGAGTATTTTTTCTTTCATAAGAGATTTAAAAGATACAATCATGAATTATATTTATAGGATATAAAATGGATTTAAAGCAAATTAGTGTGATAATGATTGTTAAAAATGCTCAAAAAACTTTAGAAGCTTGCTTGGAATCTTTGCAAGAATTTGGCGAGATAGTTTTGATAGAAAATGATAGCAATGATGATACTTTAAAAATTGCTTATGAGTTTAGTAAAAGTTATAAAAATATCAAGGTTTATCAGCATAAATTTATAGGTTTTGGACCTTTGAAAAATTTAGCCATAAGTTATGCTAGCAATGATTGGATTTTTAATATTGATGCAGATGAGCTTGCTAAGAAAGAATTTTTACAAGAATTAGGGCAAATTGAGCCTAATAAAGAAGATATTATGGCCTTACCAAGAGAAAATTTATACAATGGAGAGTGGATTAAAGCTTGTGGGTGGTGGCCTGATCATGTAATGCGAGTGTTTAATAAAACCCATACTAGTTTTAATGAAAATTTGGTGCATGAGAGTTTGATTTTACATGAAGATAGCAAAAAGATTAAGTTGCAAAATGGTTTGAGGCATTTTGCTTTTGAGGATATCGATAGTTTGTTAGATAAGCTTCAAAAATATTCTAAACTTTGGGCTTTGCAAAATTTACACAAAGAAAGTGGTGTTTGCAAAGCATTATTAAGAGGAATTTGGACTTTTTTTAGAAATTATGTTTTAAAAAAGGGAATTTTTTATGGTTATAAAGGCTTTATCATAAGTGCTTGTAATGGTCTTGGAGCTTTTTTTAAATATATGAAATTGTATGAACTTAAAAAGCAAAAGCCAAAAACTTGTGCTTTAATCATCACAACCTATAATCAAAAAGAAAGGCTTGCTTTGGTGCTTGATAGTGTTAAAAACTTAGAGCCTTTACCAGATGAGGTTTTAATAGCTGATGATGGAAGCAAGGAAGATACGGCTAAGCTTATACAAGCTTATCAAAAGGATTTTCCTTGTAAGTTAGAGCATATTTGGCAAGAAGATGAGGGATTTCGTGCTGCGGCAAGTCGCAATAAGGCAATTAATGCTTCTAATAGCGAATATATTATCTTAATCGATGGTGATATGATTTTAGAAAAAAACTTCATTAATGATCATTTAAAATTTGCTAGTTTAAAGACTATTTTGCAAGGCTCAAGAACTATTTTAAATGAAAATGAAAGTAAAGAACTTTTAAGCAAAAATGATTTTAGTTTGGCATTTGATAAAAAAGGTTTTAAAAATCAAAGAAATGCTTTTTTAGCTAAATGTGTATATAAATTTTCAAAGCTAACTAAGAAATTTTTTAAAAAATCACAACTTGTTAAAGGTAGTAAAACTTGCAATATGAGTTTTTATAAAAGTGATTTTGAAGCCATTGAGGGATTTAATGAAAAATTTATAGGCTGGGGTAGGGAAGATAGTGAGTTTGTAGCTAGATTTTTATTTAATAATGGAGTGTTTAAAAGGCTTAAATTTAATGCTTTAGCTTATCATATCTACCATGAAGAAAATAGCAAAAATATGCTTGAGATTAATCATCAAATTTATCTTGAAACTATAAAAAATAAAAAAATAACTTGGAGATAAAGCATGAAAAAAGTAGGCGTAGTAATCCCCATATATAATGTAGAAAAATATCTAAAAGAATGTTTAGATAGTGTAATCAATCAAACTTATACTAACTTAGAAATTATACTAGTAAATGATGGTAGTACAGATGAAAACTCACTTAATATTGCAAAAGAATACACTTTAAAAGATAAAAGAATCACTTTTTTTGATAAAAAAAATGGTGGTTTAAGCAGTGCTAGAAATGTAGGTATAGAATTTTTTTATGGCGAATATAAAACACAATATATTGAAAATGAAAATGAATTAAATGTTTTTAAGATTGTTGGTAATAACCCACAAAATATTTATAAAATTTATAAGTACAAAAATGTTTTAGTTGATAGTAAATTAGAAATTCCAAAGATCGATTATATTATCTTTTTAGATTCTGATAATTATTGGGAGTTAAACTGCATAGAAGAGTGTGTTGTAAGAATGCAAAATGTAGATGTATTATGGTTTGACCATGCTTGTATTTATGATGATGGTATAGAAGATAAGGGTCAAAAAACAAGGATGAATATATTTAATTTTACTCAAGAATGCACTATCACTCCAAGAGACTATGCTAAGCAAGCTATAAAAGTAGGTTCGAGGGATATCTCGTTTAGCTGGGGTGGTATGATAGATTTTTCATTTTTAAAACAATTAAAACTTAAATTTATCAACAAAATCATCAATGAAGATATTCATTTTGGCATGGTTTTGTTTGCGAGTGCTGATAGTATCTATATTTTACCAAAAAGATTGTACTTATGCCGTTTGAGGGCAAATAGTATATCAAATCATGATAAAAAAGTTACAAAGGCAAATGTGTCAGAGTATTTTAAAGACTTGTATGAATTTTTTGGAGAAAATGCTAAAGAGGCAAAAAACTATTTAAAAGCAGCAAGTAGGATGATAACAGCTTTGGAGTTGATAGAATTTTTTAAAGATCAAAAAAGTGAAAATTCTCAAGCCATAAAAGAGGCTTTTTTGCCTTTTTACGTAAAAAAGGCTTTGATGATTAAAAAATTTAAAAAAGATCCTTTAAATTTAAAGGAAAAATTACCTATAATCAAACCTTTTATCCAGACAAAAATCCCTTATGATCTTTGGAAAATTTGCCAAAAAATAAAAGGTATTTTTAGATAAAATCAACTTTGCAAGATGATTTTATCTATCATTGAATCTTTTTTTATAGATTTAAAATGCGTGAGTTTGTGTAAAAAACTTTGTTTTTGAATTTCTTCCCAAAGAGTTGAATTAAATTTTTCTTTGGCGCTAAATTGCAATAAATGACATTCTATATCGCTCATGTTTTTATAAGTATCATTTATAAAGCCATGTTCTTTTAAAAGTTCAAAGATAATTTGAAAAGTAAAATAATAAAAGTTATTAGAATTTTTCTCATTTGACCAATAGTATATAAGTATGTCTTTCATAGCTTGGATATTTTTATGATGAGATTTTGAGATTATAAAACTATTTAGCATTTTAACCTTAAAATCATCATTCCAATTAAAATATCCATAAGAAAAATATCCACTTTTGATAAATTTTTTCAATTTTTCTTTACTAGGTTTTGTTTTTGATCTTTCAAAGGTAAAAAAATCTTTATCACAAAGCTCACTAGGAATTTTAGAACTTAAAAATATACTTGCATCACACCATATACCACCATAAGTTGCAAGCAAGCATACTCTTAAAAGATCTGAAAAAAAAGTTATAGTTTTTTCTCCAAAAAAATTATTTTCTAATTTTTCTATAACATATGGTGGAAAATCAATATACTCTTTTATATTATCTTTATCTAAAATGATAATTGTGTAGTCATCTTTCATTTGACTTTGCACTGAATTGAAACATTGTTGTATCATAGGTGAAGCTTGATCTTTACCTTGGTACCAAAATTGCCAAATAATTTTATCGTTTTTAAAATGATGTTTTTTTTCAAAATCAAAATGAGGAATTTTTCCTTCTAAAAAAGGATTGATATAGTTACTTGAAAGATAACTAGCTACTTTAGGGTGTTCTAACTTATATTGGATATGATTTCTTAATTTTCTTCTTGTTGATTTTATGGGTATAAATGAGCTTAGTTTTTTTGTTAAATTATTATAAAATAAAGGGCTATTTTGTTGAATTTGCATATATATTCCTAAAAAGTTTTTTGATATAATATCAAAAATAATTAAGGTTATGTATATATGAAAACCATAGGTGTAGTAATCCCCATATACAATGTAGAAAAATATCTAAAAGAATGTTTAGATAGTGTAATCAATCAAACTTATACTAAATTAGAAATCATACTAGTAAATGATGGTAGTACAGATGAAAACTCACTTAATATTGCAAAAGAATATACTCTAAAAGATAAAAGAATTACTCTTTTTGATAAAAAAAATGGTGGACAAAGTACAGCTAGAAATGTAGGTATAGAATATTTTAGTGGAGAATATAAACTCAAAAACAAAACTCAAACTATAAAAGAAAATTCTTTAATAGAATTTAGCATAGAAGGTAATAATCCTTATGAAATATATACTGTATATAAAAGCTATAAAGCTTTTAATGATGAACAAGATTTAACTAGCTTTACTTATCCTAGTATAGATTATATTATCTTTTTAGATTCTGATGATTATTGGGAATTAAATTGCATAGAAGAATGTGTACCTAGAATGGATGGGGTAGAAGTGTTGTGGTTTGATGAGGCAAAATACTATGAAATATCTTGTAAAAATCAAAGTCAAAGTAGTAGGCTAAAAGACATTAATATAAAACAAGAAAAAAAGATTACTTCGTTAGAATGGTTGCGATATTTAGCAAGAAGCAAGATGAAAGATTTTTCTTTTGTTTGTTCGGGTATGATAAATTTTAACCATATAAAAAATAATAAAATAAAATTTAAAGATGGTATTTTTGCCGAAGATCATTTATTTGGAATTTTGCTTTTTTCGCAAGCTAAGAGTATTTATGTTTATCCTAAAGTATTTTATTATTACAGAATTCGAACAAATTCATCAACAAATCAAGATAAGATAATCATTAAAGATAACATACTTCCTCATTTTAGAAATATATTAGATGCTTTTAATGGAGATGCATTTTTAGCAAAGGAATATTTTAGATATTCTAGTTGGGTGTTAATAGCCTTAGAGCTAATTAATTTTATTAATAGTTATCAAGATAAAACCATCTCTTTGTTTTTAAAAAAAGCTATTTTATATTTTTATATAAAAAATGCATTTAAGGTTGAAAAATTCGATAAAGATCCTTTGTATATTAAAGAGAAATTGCAATTATTAAAACCTTATAAAATTTCTAAAATCAGATATGTGATTTTTAGAAATTATTTATATATTAAGAAATTATAAAAGAATTTGTATTATATCTTGTATTTCTTTTGTATTATTTGTTTGGAGAAAAGTGTAGTTTTCTAAAACATAATCTAGGTCATCATATTTAGGAATAAAATTTTTTTGAATTTTATCAATAGCTTTTGTCAAATCTTCTTTAGAACGAATATTAAAACACTCATTGAGTAATTCAATAAAATTAGTATTTTCACCAAAATTTATAATAGGTTTTTTTAATAGAACTGCTTCTATTAGAGATGTTGCAGCTATTGCGCATGTAGCTTTAGAATATTTTATAAGTTCAGTGGAGTTTGCATCTATGTCTATAATCTTTACATTTGGTATCTGTTCTAAAAATTCATAAAATTTTAAGCTTCTAAAATAGTGAATATTATTTAAATATGGCAATTCGTTTTCATAGTAAAAAAATTGATGAGGATGTTCTTTAATGTAGATTTTCCAATTTTTAGGCAATAAACTTGATAAGAGTTCAATAATAAACAATTGAGATGATAGTGTTGTTCTGTTCATAATTGAAGCTTCTGGTTCCAAATGTAATGGAAAATATATATAATTGTCTTTAAAATCAGCTTTTTGTGAAATTTTCTTATATATTTTTCGAAGATTATTGATATATATAGACTGTCTATATATTTCATATTTTGAAAGAAAAAACATTTCTTTGTTTTTAATTAAGTTATACTCTGAATATATACCTCCTAATTTTCTTTGAATTATCCTAGGTAGGGTTTTTATTTTTGTTTTATAAAAATATTTTAAAGGATTTTTAATTCCTATTTTTTTATTTGATGTTGAATTGTTAAAAAAATTATAGAGGTTTACTTTAGTTTTGTTGATATTTTTTATGTTTTTAAAACTATGACTATTTAAATGTAATAGTTGATAGATTTGTTGATTGTTAAAATCACTAGATATTGATAGTAGATAAACTGGGATGTTATGTTTTAAAGCAATATCAAAAGGAATACTATCCCAGTCACCACCATGTTCTATTTGATCGGAAAATATCATATCAATGTGGTTGTTATTAAAATAATCAAGCCAAAAAGAAAGCGCTTTATAATATAAATTTTGTATTACACCGGTATCTAGATAATATCTATGGTAATATTTTTCAATTTTATATTGAGTTGATCTAAATTTTAATATTTCATCATATTTTAAATTATAATTTATTTTATGAATGTTATTTATTTTTTCTCTGGTTTGTCCTTGTGGATAAAAAAAATTTACAAACCCTTTATACTTTTCCTTAGCTTTTTTTATGTCATTGGTAATTAACATCTCTATCTTAATATGTTTGTTAAAAGATAAAAATTGTTCTATTAACTGTAAATCTAGATCTATTAGGATTATTTTCTTCATTATTTACCTTATTTTTATTTTTATTTTTATTTTTATTATATAATATAATTCGTAAAAAGCAAATTTAGTAAAATATTTAAAGAAGAGTTATGGGTAAGAATATACTAGTCACAGGTGCAGATGGTTTTATAGGTTCGCATTTAGTTGAAATGCTTTATACGCAAAGTAAAGACAAAGATTCCTTGTTCTATGGCTATAAAATTAAAGCTTTAAGTCAGTATAATTCTTTTAATTATTGGGGTTGGCTTGAAGATATAGAGTGTTTAGATGATATTGAAGTGGTTTGTGGAGATATTAGAGATCCACATTTTTGTAAAAATATCACTAAAGATGTAGAAATTATCTTTCATTTAGCAGCTTTAATAGCCATACCTTTTTCTTATGTTGCTCCAGATAGTTATGTAGATGTTAATATAAAGGGTACTTTAAATATCTGCCAAAGTGCATTAGAAAATAATGTAAAGCGTATTATTCACACAAGTACAAGCGAGGTTTATGGTACAGCTTTATATGTACCTATTGATGAAAAACATCCTTTGCAAGCACAAAGTCCATATTCAGCAAGCAAAATAGGTGCTGATGCTATGGCGATGAGTTTTTACAATGCTTTCAATCTCCCACTGACCATAGCAAGACCTTTTAATACCTATGGCCCAAGGCAAAGTGCAAGAGCGGTGATCCCAACTATTATCACTCAAATTGCAAATGGAGCCAAACAAATAAAGCTTGGAGATGTAAGTCCTACTAGAGATTTTAATTATGTAAAAGATACTTGTTTAGGGTTTTTAGAGTTAGCTAAATGCCAAAAGGCTATAGGTGAAGCGGTAAATATAGGATCAAATTATGAAATAAGCATAAAAGATACTTTAGAACTCATTAAAAAACTTATGAAATCAAATGTAGAATTTATCACAGAAAATGAACGCGTTAGACCCGAAAATAGTGAAGTATTTAGGCTATGGTGTGACAATAGCAAGATTAAAAGCCTTACTAGCTTTTCGCCACAATATGATATAGAAAAAGGTTTAGCTCAGACTATAGAGTGGTTTAGTAATCCTTTAAATTTAAAAAAATATAAAAGTGATATTTATAATATTTAGGATTCTTGTGAAAGAAAAAATAATCATTATTGGAGCTGGAGGACATGCAAGAGCATGTATGGATGTTATAGAGCTTGAAGGTAAATTTGAAATTGCTGGTTTTGTGGATAATGATATACAAAGTGTGTATTATCCATTGCTTGGGAATGATGATGATTTAAAAAAATTATTTAAAGAATATAAATATGCCTTAATTGGTATTGGACAAATTAAAACTTCATTGCCGAGAGTGCAAATTTATGATAAGTTAAAAACTATAGGTTTTAGATTGCCAACTATTATTTCACCACTTGCGCATGTATCAAAAAGATCTTTTATTGACGAGGCGAGTATAATAATGCATCATGCCTTGGTAAATACAAATGTCAAGATAGGTAAAGGTTGTATAATAAATTCAAAGGCATTGGTTGAACATGATGCTATAATTGAAAATTTTTGTCATATTAGTACAGCTAGTGTTGTTAATGGGGGTTGTTTGATAAAGCAGCATAGTTTTTTAGGGTCAAATACTCATTTAAAACATGGTAGTATTTTAGGCGAAGATAGTATAGTATATATGAAAGGAGTATAATGATGAAATATTGTGATTATTGTGTAATGCCAGATACGAGACCAGGGATAAAATTTAGTAAAGATAAAAATGGTAAAAATATTTGTTCAGCTTGTGTAAATCATAAAAATAAAGAAAATATTGATTATGAAGCTAGATTTAAAGAATTAGAAAAACTTTGTGATAAATATAGAAGAATGAATGGTAAGTATGAGTATGATTGTGCTATTGCGGTAAGTGGAGGCAAAGATTCTCATTTTCAAGTACATATTATGAAAGAAAAATTAGGAATGAATCCTATTCTATTTAGCGTAGAAGATAATTTTACTATGACTGAAGCTGGGAAGAAAAATTTAAAAAATATTTCTGAAGAATTTGGCTGTCATCTTATAAGCTTAAAACCTGATATAAAAACTCAAAAAAAAGTTATGTTGAAAACCTTTGAAAAGTATGGAAAACCTACCTGGTTTATAGATAGATTAATCTATTCTTACCCTTTTGCTATGGCTTTGAAATTTAACACACCTTTACTTGTCTATGGGGAAAATATTTCATATGAATATGGCGGGAATGGTAATATAGAAACTCCTGATGCAAGTGGTATTTTTTTAAATGGGGTAGCAAGTGATTTGGATATTAGTGAGTTTATAGATGAAGATGTAAAAGAGGAGAATTTGCAATTATTTTTTGATCCAAAAAAAGATGATATCAATAAACTCCATCCGATATATTTAAGCTATTTTATTAAATGGAATTCTTATTCTAATTATGTGTTCGCTAAAAGTAGAGGATTTAGTGATTTAAATGGAGAGTGGGATAGAGCTCATTGCGCCGAAAATTTTGATCAAATAGATAGCATAGCTTATATTGTACATGCTTGGATGAAATATCCAAAGTTTGCTCATGCTATGGCTAGTGATTATGCAGCTAGATTTGTAAGATATGGACTTTTAAGCAGAGATGAAGCTGTAAAAATAGTAAAACAAAAAGATCATAATTTGGATAATAAATGCATAGAAGATTTTTGTAGTTTTTTAGGTATTTCAAAATCTAAATTTTGGAGTATAGTAGAAAAGCATTATAATAAAGAGTTATTTTATAAGAATGAATTTGGAGAATATAAATTAAAAAATGAAATACAATAAAACCCTTGTTATAGCAGAAGCTGGAGTTAATCATAATGGCGATATAAATTTAGCCAAAAGGCTTATAGAAGTAGCTAGTGAAGCTGGGGCTGATTTTGTGAAATTTCAAACTTTTGTAGCTAAAAATTGCATAAGCAAAAATGCTAAAAAAGCAGAGTATCAACTCCAAACTACTGATGAAAATCAAAGCCAGCTTGATATGGTTAAAAAATTAGAACTTTCTAAACAAGATCATGAAATTTTAATAGAACATTGTAAAAAATTTAATATTAAATTTCTTTCTACTGCTTTTGACTTAGAAAGTATTGATTTGCTTGTAAAGTTTGATATAGAAATTTTTAAAATTCCAAGCGGAGAATTAACCAACCTTCCTTACTTAAAAAAAATTGCTAGTTTTAATAAAAATATCATCTTATCAACTGGAATGGCTACTTTAGGTGAGATTGAAAAAGTTTTAGATATTTTGGTGCAAAATGGAACCCAAAGAGATAAAATCATCATTTTACATTGTAACACTGAATACCCTACGCCTTTTGAAGATGTAAATTTAAGGGTTATGCAAACCTTAAAAAAAGCTTTTTGCTTGCCTGTGGGATATTCTGATCACACTTTGGGTATAACTATACCTATAGCAGCTGTAGCTATGGGAGCTTGCGTGATAGAAAAACATTTTACTTTAGATAAAAGTATGCAAGGGCCTGATCATCAAGCATCCTTAGAACCTGAAGAATTAAAAGCTATGATTAAATCTATAAGAGAGTTAGAACAAGCTTTTGGAGATGGTATTAAAATTCCAAGTAAAAGCGAAAGCAAAAATAAAGTCATTGCTAGAAAGTCTCTTGTGGCTAAAAAAGCTATAAAAAAAGGCGAATGTTTTAGCGAAGAAAACCTTACTACAAAGCGACCAGGGGATGGAATTTGTGCTATGGAATATGATAAATATTTAGGTAAAATTGCTAGTAGAGAATATGCTGAAGATGAGTTAATTGATGAATAGAAAAATTTGTGTTATTAGTGGCACTAGAGCTGAATGGTATTTGTTAAGAAATTTATGCAAATACATTGAACAAGATAATGAAATAACTTTGCAGCTTATTGTTACAGCAGCTCATTTAAGTCAAGATTTTGGTTTTACTTATCAAGAGATTGAAAAAGAATTTAAAGTAAATAAAAAAATTCCCATTTTGCTTAATAATAATGATGGCGTAGGTATTTGTAAAAGTATGGGGCTTTTACAAATTTCACTTTGTGAAGCTTTTGAAGAATTAAAACCCGATATTGTGGTGATATTAGGCGATAGATATGAAATGCTCTCTTGTGCTAGCGCTTGTTTGATAATGCAAATTCCCTTAGCACATCTTTGTGGAGGTGAGCTTACCTTGGGAGCTATTGATGATAGCATTAGGCATGCTATTAGTAAAATGGCGCATTTGCATTTTGCTAGTACTCAAACTTATGCAAATAGAATTTTGCAACTTGGAGAAAGTAAAGATAGAGTTTTTAATGTAGGTTCTCTAGGGGGAGAAAATATCAATAATATGAATTTTTTAAACAAGGAAGATTTGCAAAAAGAATTGAATTTGATATTTGATGAAAATATATATTTAATAACTTATCATCCTCAAACGATACAAAAATTAAGCGTTAAAAAAGAAATAAAATTATTGCTTGAATTTTTAGATAGTTTGGAAAATTCTACTTTAATTTTTACTAAAGCAAATGCTGATGAGAATGGTTTGTGTGTTAATGAGCTTTTAAATGAGTATTGTATAAAACAATCTCATAAAGCAAAGTTATTTGATAATTTGGGCTCTAAAAGATACTTAAGTTTAATGAAAATAGCAAATACGCTTATAGGAAATAGCTCTAGTGGAATTTGCGAAAGTCCTTTTTTAAGAATTCCTTGTATCAATATAGGTAACAGACAAGAAGGAAGAATTTTTGCTGATAATATTATAAATTGTGATATTTATCATTTAAAACAAGCGTTTTTGTATGTTAATACCAAAGAATATCAAGATAAGCTAAAAAATTTCATTAATCCTTTTGAGTGTGAAGGTAAAAATACAAGTCTAATGATAAAGGATATTTTAAAAAATATTTCTTTGGAAAAAATTTTATATAAAAAATTTGTGGATATGCAATGAGTATTGAAAAATTAAAACTTGCTAAAAATGCAAGCATACAAGAAGCTTTAAAAATTATAGGTAGTGAGCGTGTTAGAATAGCTTTGGTGGTAGAAAATGATAAATTTTTAGGTGTAATTAGTGATTCTAACATTAGAAGAGCTTTGTTAAATGGTAAAAAGCTTGAAGATAGTATAGAAACAATTTATACTAAGAATTCGCTAACTATTAAAGAAAATACAAGCAAAGAAGAGCTTTTAAAATTAGCTAGTCAAACTGATATTTATGATTTTCCTGTTTTAAATGATGAAAATGAAGTTATAGCTATAAAATCTATTGCTTCAATTCTTAAAGAAAAAAGTTTTGAAAATGAAGTAGTTCTAATGGTTGGAGGTCTTGGAAGTAGATTGGGTGAACTTACCAAAAATACTCCAAAACCTATGTTAAAAATAGGTAAAAAACCAATACTTGAAAATATTGTTTTAAATTTCAAAGAACAAGGCTTTAAAAAGTTTATATTTTGTGTAAATTATAAAAAAGAAGTTATTTGTGATTATTTTCAAGAAGGCAAAAGCTGGGGTGTTGAAATTTCTTATATTAAAGAAGAACAAAAGCTTGGTACCGCTGGAGCTTTGTCTTTGATAAAAGATATGAAAAATTCATTTATTGTTATGAATGGAGATATTTTAACTAAACTTGATTTTGATCAACTTATTCAAGAACATAAAAAAAGTAAAGCAGTGATGAGTGTGGTACTTAGAGAATTTGAGCATCAAATTCCTTATGGTGTTGTAAAAATTTCTAATAATAACATAAAAGATATAGAAGAAAAACCTATGCATAAATTTTTAGTTAGTGCTGGAATTTATGTATTAGAACCAGAAGTTTTAAAGTATATCAAAAAAGATGTGTATTTGGATATGCCTAATTTGATTAAACGATTGTTAGATAAAAAATTAAAAATAAATTCTTATATATTACAAGATTATTGGATTGATATAGGAAGGCTTGAAGAATATGAAAAGGCGATTGTGGATTTTCAATGAAAGCTTTGATTATAGGATTTGGTAGTATAGGAAAAAAACACTACTTAGCTTTAAAACATTTAGGTTATGAAGTTAGTATAGTTTCAAAAAGCTATAACGAAAATGATTTAGAGTGTTTTAGGGATTTGCAAAAAGTAAAATTAGAAGATTTTGATTTATTTATAATTGCAAATATCACAATAAATCATTATGAAAGTTTGGAAATTATCGATAAAAATGTAAAAGGAAAAACTATTTTGGTTGAAAAACCTTTATTTGAAAAATATAAAGATTTTTATCCATCTCATGATAATTATATTTTTATTGCCTATTTATTGCGTTTTCATCCTTTAATACAAGAAATAAAAACTATAGTGCAAAATGATCATAGTATCTATTTTGCTGAATTTAATTGCTCGTCGTATTTGCCTAATTGGAGGGCTTGTGATTATACTCAAAATTATAGCGCTAAGAAAGAATTAGGTGGAGGGGTTTTATTGGATTTATCTCATGAGCTTGATTTGGCATTTTATTTTTTTGAAAAATTAAAATTATTATATGCTCAAAATTTAAAAATTTCAGAGTTAAAAATCAATAGTGATGATTTTGCATTTTTATCTTTAAAATCTAGAGAAAAATTAATCCATATTAAACTTGATTATTTTTCTAAATTTACAAAAAGAGAAATTGTTTTATATTCTCAAGATAAGACTTATAAGGCAGATTTAATTGATAATAAATTATATATTTATGGATTAGATGCCTTGCAGGTGAAAGAATATCAAAGTGATACTATAAAAAATTTAACAAACTTTCATCAAAAAGTTCTAGAAAAAGATGATAATGTATGTAATCTTAACAATGCTTTTGATGTTTTGAATTTATGCGATGAGGCTAAAAGGAGATCAAGTGAGTGATATTTTATGCACAATATGTGTAAGAGGCGGTAGCAAGGGAGTTAAAAATAAAAATATTAGAAAAATTAATGATTTAGAATTAATAGCTTATAGTATTATCCAAGCTAAAAATTCTAATCTTTTTGACCATATCGTAATTAGCACAGATAGTGATGAAATAGCTAAGGTTGCTTTAAAATATGGTGGTGAAGTTTTTTTTAAAAGAGAAGCTGAGCTATCTCATGATAATGCAGCAAAAATACCAGCTATAAGAGATTGTTTGATAAAAAGTGAAGCTTATTATAATAAAAAATTTGAAATACTTATAGATCTTGATGCTTCAGCTCCACTTAGAAGTAGTTTAGATATCATAAAAGCTTATGAGCTTTTTAAAAAAGAAAATAAAGGTAATTTAATCACAGCTGTTAATGCAAGACGCAATCCATATTTTAATCTTATTGAAATATATGACAATGAAATCAATACAAGCAAGAAAGGAAATTTTACTACAAGACAAAGTAGCCCAAAATGTTATGATATGAATGCTAGTATTTATATATTTAAAAGAAATAAGCTTTTAAGCAGTAATAGTGTTTTTGGAAGTGATACAAGCTTGTATGTTATGGATGAAAAAACAGCTTTTGATATAGATAATGAACTTGATTTTGAAATAGTTGAATTTTTAATTAAAAAATCAAATTTAAAACAGGAAGATTTTTGATGATTAAGGATAAAGTAGTATTTATATCTGGAGCATGTGGACGTATAGGAAGTGCTTTAAGCAAGGCATGTTTAGAACAAAATGGAAAAATTATCATTGTGGATATAAACGAAGATAGCTTGTCTAGTTTAAAATCAGAATTAAACAATGAAGAACGTGTTTTTAGTAAAAAAATGAATATAAACGATAAAAATGCAATTGAAAATTGTATAAAAGAAGCAGTTGAGAAATTTGGCAGAATTGATGCGTTTGTAAATTGTGCTTATCCTATGAGCAAGGATTGGGGTAGGATTGAGTATTATGAAGCAAGTTATGAGCAAATTTGTGAAAGTTTAAATTTGCATTTGGCTAGTTTTGTTTTTATAGCAAACATCATGGTGAAATTTTTCAAAAAACAAGGTTTTGGTAATATCATTAATTTAAGCTCAATAATGGGAGTTTATGCACCTAAATTTGAAAACTATGAAGGCACATCTATGCAAAGTTCTCTAGAATATAGTGTAATCAAAGCAGGGATTAATCATCTTGGAGTATGGCTTGCTAAAGAACTTTTTAATACCAACATCAGAGTAAATTCCATAGCTTTTGGAGGCATAAAAGATAGTCAGCCACAAATTTTTTTAAATGCTTATAGAAAATGCTGTGCTTCAAAAGGAATGCTAGATCCTAACGATGTGTGTGGGACTTTGCTGTTTTTAATTTCAGATCATTCTAAATATATAACAGGACAAACTTTAATAGTAGATGATGGATGGGGGTTGTGATTTTATCCTACTCTCTAATCCTAAAATTTCTTTCTCTAAAACTTCTAATATTTTTTCACTAAAATGCTTATGTGGAAAAATATTAGCTAATTTTTTAATGTATTTTAAACTTTGCTTTTTATGCTCGTAATTTTGCCATAAAATTTCTTTATTTTTGTTTTCATATCTACCATTTTCATTAAATTCATAGCGGTATGTGCATTCTTTCGATACAAAAAAACTCTCACTTAGCATAAAATTTATATAGTTAAAAAGCACATCTTCTCCATAACAAAGTTTTTCTTTAAAATCAACATATTCAAAGCTTTTTAAAATCAAATTTTTCTTATATACTTTTGCCCAAACACTCCAACAAAAATGTTTTTGCCTAAGTAAAAATTCCAAAAAATCATCTTTATTATAGTATTCATCTTGCTTAAATCTATAAAATTTCTTAAATTTCACCCTATGCACATATGCATCAAACACTACCATATCTACATTTTTAATTTTTTCAAAACCAAGCTCACAAGTATTAAGTTCTAAATAATCATCAGGATCTAAAAACATTATATAAGGTGAGCTTGAATTTAATACACCTATATTTCTACTAGCAAAGGTTCCTAAATTTTCTTCATTATGTATGATTTTTATTCTATCATCTTTACTAGCATATTCTTTGGCTATATCTATACTTTTATCATTACCGCAATCATCTACTACAATGATTTCTATATCTTTAAAAGTTTGATTTATACAACTTTCTAATGCTCTAGCTATATATTTTTCTACATTATAAGTTGGTAGTATGATGGAAATTTGACTCATATTAGCTCTTTATTTTTTGATATAATTATAGCTTTTATTTTTAAGGAAAATCATGAATATTTTTATCAACCTTCCTACTTGGCTTGGCGATGCAGTAATGGCTAGTGCGGCTATTTATGCTATAAAAGAAAAATACCCCCAAGCTAAATTTACTTTTTATGGTTCTTTTGTGAGTGCAGAGCTTTTTAAACGCTTTGAAAATGCTCAAATTTTAGTAGAAAATAAAAAGCAAAGATATAAACAAATTTTACAAGCTAGAAAAAGTCTTGGTAAATTTGATCTAGCTTTTTCGTTTCGCTCGGCATTTTCAAGCAAGATTATTTTAAATCTAATTAAAACAAAGAAAAGATTTTATTTTGATAAAAATATTCTAAAAGAAGAACATCAAGTCTTAAAATACTTAAATTTCATAGAAAAAGCCTTAAATTTTAAAGCCACTTCAAATGCTTTAAAACTCCCTATAAAAGCAAAATCAACTCAAAAAATTTTAGGTATAAACCCAGGTGCACATTTTGGAAGTGCCAAAAGATGGGAAGCGAGCTATTTTGCAAGGGTAGCAAAAGAATTTAGCTCAACTCATCAAATTTTAATCTTTGGGGTAGAAAGTGAGAGAGAAATTTGTAATGAAATTGAGCATTTTCTTTTAAAAGAAGGCATAAGGGCAAAAAATCTTTGTGGTAAAACTAGCATTTATACTTTATGTAAAAATATTTCTATGCTTGATTTACTCATAACAAACGATAGTGGTCCTATGCATATAGGTGCAGTTTATGGGGTAAAAACGGTGGCCGTTTTTGGCTCGACTAAATTTAGTCAAACCTCTCCTTGGCAAGAAAATGCTAAAATAGCACATTTAAATTTAGCTTGTATGCCTTGTATGCAAAAGGTCTGCCCTTTAAAACACCATAAATGCATGAAAGATTTAAAGCCTGAAGTGGTAATAAATTTAGCAAAAAATTTTTCAGGAGTGTAAATGGTTTTTAGTTCTTATGAATTTATATTTATATTTTTACCTATAGTTTTAATTATATTTTATATGCTTAAAAAATTTAATCATATTCAAAGCGCAAAATTATTTTTAGTTTTAGCAAGTTTATTTTTTTATGCTTTTTGGAAGGTTGAATATATTTTGATTTTACTGCTTTCTATAGGCGTGAATTTTTATCTTGCAAAATTAATTTTACTTAATAGGGGGGGGGTAAAGCTATTATTTTATAGCGGAGTGTTTTTTAATTTAGCTTTACTTGCTTTTTTTAAATACACTGATTTTCTTTTAGAAAATTTTAATGTATTTTTTCAAATAGTCCAACTAGATTTTAATATTCCTTTGCCGCATATATTGCTACCTTTGGCTATATCTTTTTTTACTTTTCAACAAATTGCTTTTTTGGTGGATTGTTATAAAAGAACAAACATAGAAGGTTTAAAAAGTGAAAATGCATATAAAATAAATATTTTAGATTATGCTTTGTTTATAACATTTTTTCCTCAGCTTATAGCAGGTCCAATAGTGCATCATAAAGAAATGATGCCTCAATTTAAGAGTATGCTTTGGAATAATTCTATTCTTATTAATTGGGAAAATATAGCTAAAGGATTATTTATATTTTCTATGGGTTTATTTAAGAAAGTATATATTGCTGATTCTTTTGCACTTTGGGCTAATGCAGGATTTAAGATAGCTGAAAATGGAGGTACTTTAAATATTTTTGAAGCTTGGGCAACTTCTTTATCTTATACTTTTCAGCTTTATTTTGATTTTAGTGGCTATTGTGATATGGCTATAGGTATAGCTTTATTTTTTAGTATAAAACTTCCTATTAATTTTAACTCTCCTTATAAAGCATTAAGTATAAGTGATTTTTGGAGAAGATGGCATATAACATTAGGTAAATTTTTAAAAGATTATTTATATATACCCTTGGGTGGTAATAGGGTTTCTAAGATTATAAATTTAAGAAATCTTTTTATAGTGGCTTTTGTAAGTGGAGTATGGCATGGAGCTGGATGGGGTTTTGTGATATGGGGAGTGTTGCATGGACTAGCTATGGTGCTTCATAGAATATATTCATTTATAACCCCAAATGCAAAATTTAAAGAAAATATTATTTATAAAATATTTGTATGGTTTGTAACTTTTAATTTTATTAACCTTGCGTGGATATTTTTTAGAAGCGAAAATCTTCAAGGTGCTATAAATCTTTTAAAAGCTATGTTTGGTATAACTTGGATGGAATTGCCAATAAAATGGCATAGAATGAAAGAATCTTTAGCGCAAATTAGTGGTAGTAATGAAACTTTAATTTATATTATCATTTGTATGATTTTATGTATTGGGTTTAAAAATAGTATTGAAAAACTTGAAAATTTTAAAGCTAGTTATATAAATTCTTTATTAGTCATGCTTTTTTTATATATAGCTTTGATAACTTTAGGAGTAGTTCCTTATACTGAATTTATTTATTTTAATTTCTAAGGATAAAAATGTTTAAATCATATAAAAAATTTGTAATTTATTCTTTATTAATACCTTTGCCTTTTATATTGTTTTTAGGAGTTTTACTTTATGTGTATGATCCATTGCAACTTTATCATGAACCTTGGTTTAGAAAAAAAACATATTACAATGATTTAACTATTAGCTCCAAAGGTATAATTGATCACAATAAATTTGATTCTATAATTTTTGGAACTTCAATGCTTCAAAATACTTCATCTTTTGAAGCAACTTCTAAACTTGGAGGGCAATTTATTAATTTATCAATAGGTGGAAGCACTTTTGAACAAAGAAAGATTATTTTAGATTATATATTGCAAAAACATATTATTAAACATTTAGTAATATCTTTAGATGAATTTGCAATTATGGATATAAAATTTCAAAATTTTTCTAATTTTAGCTATTTATATGATCAAAACATCTATAATGATTTAAAAATTTATCTTAATAAAAAATTTATTTTCTGTGCATTGAAATTTTCTAGTAATAAAAAATGCGTTGGAGATGATACTGAGTTAGAAAATTTACCAAAATGGATTAAAAGTCCGATTGCGCAAAAACAATTTGGAGGGATTGAAAATTGGGTTAAAAATATAGAAGAGGGTGTTAGAGAGGATATTAAAAAAATTATGCAATTATATAATGGAAATTACATACATGATTATTCGAGTAAAGATCTTAATGTTTTAAAAAATCATATTGATATTTATATATTTAACTATGCTAAAATGTATCCAAATATTCAGTTTTCTTTAATCTTACCAACTTATTCTAGAGTTTATCACAAGATGGCACAAGTTGATTTTCAATATTACCAACAATGGTTAGATTTGATAAAATATATTATTTTAAAGTCAAAAACACTTGAAAATATTAAAATATACGGATTTGATGATTTAGATTATGCAGATGATATTGCAAATTATAAAGACTTAAACCACTATAATATAGATATGAATTCAATGCAACTTGATGCTATTAAAAACCAAACAAATATTTTAACGCCTGAAAATATGGATGAGTATTTTAAAATTATGGAAGAAAAAATCAAAAATTATGATTTAAATCCTTTAATTGAGCAAATAAAAGCAAGTGGTATTTTAGATAAATAGTGCTAAGAAAAGCTTTTTTGCATGAAAACCTCTTGCAAAAGCTTGATAAATGTGTTAAACTTAACAATCATTTTTAATCAAGGAGCTTTTTATGACTAAAGCAGATTTTATTTCTCAAGTTGCTCAAACTGCTGGGCTAACTAAAAAAGATGCAACTGCAGCTACTGATGCAGTAATCGCTACTATTACTGATGTATTAGCTAAAGGTGATAGCATTAGCTTTATCGGTTTTGGTACATTTTCTGTAGCTGAAAGAGCTGCTAGGGAAGCTAGAGTACCAAGCACTGGCGCTACTATCAAAGTACCTGCTACTAAAGTTGCTAAATTTAAAGTAGGTAAAAACCTTAAAGACGCAGTTGCTGCTGCTAAAACTGCTAAAAAAGCTAAAAAATAATTCTTTGCGCAAAAGTTTCTAACTTTTGCGTTTTTCTTCATAGTTAAGTATTAATTTTCTTTTGATATTGTTTTTAAAAAATTACAAGGAAAACAATGTCAGTTTATAATAATATCTTAGATTGTATAGGTAATACCCCGATTATTTCTTTAAAAGAATTTGCTCCAAATCTTTATGCTAAATGTGAGTATTTTAATCCAAGTCATTCTATAAAAGATAGAGCGGCTGTGGAGATGATAAAACAAGCTTTAAATGAAGGTAAGATTAATCAAGAAACAACCATTATAGAAGCTACAAGTGGAAATACCGGCATAGCTTTAGCAATGATTTGTGCAAGCTTAAAGCTTAAACTTATCATAGCTATGCCTGAGTCTATGAGTATTGAGCGTAGAAAAATGATGAGTTTTTTTGGTGCAAAGCTAGAGCTTACTCAAGCAAGCAAAGGCATGCAAGGAGCGCTTGATAGAGCTAATGAGCTTTTGAGTGAAATTCCAAATTCATTTATGGTAAGTCAATTTGAAAATATCAACAACAAAAACGCACATAGAAAAAATACTGCCTTAGAAATTTTAAAAGTTTTGCCTGATCTTGATATTTTTTTAGCAGGTTTTGGTACAGGCGGGACTATTAGTGGGGTAGGAGAAATTTTAAAAGAACACAATCCTAATGTCAAAATCATAGCTTTAGAACCTGCATCTTCACCACTTTTGAGTCAAAATACTGCTGCAAGTCATAAAATTCAAGGTATAGGTGCAAATTTTATCCCTAAAATTTTAAATCAAAAAATCATAGATGAGGTAGTTTGTGTAAGTAATGAAGATGCCATAAACACAGCCTTAGAGCTTGGTAAAAATGGCATAATGGCAGGAATTTCAAGCGGGGCAAATGTATATATGGCTAGAAAAATTGCTTTAGAAAATCCAAATAAAAAAGTCTTGACTATGTTAAATGATACAGCCGAGCGGTATTTATCAACTGATTTATTTGTAAATTTATAATTAGGAGTGAATATGAGTCAAAATAATGAGCATTTTGATTTAGATCTTGAAAGAGCGATTTTAAGTTCTTGTATATATAGTGAGGATTCTTTTTTTAGCATTTCTTCAGATATTGAGATTAATGATTTTTCACTCAAAGCTCATCAAGATATTTATAAAGCGATTTTAGCTTGTGTGAATGCAGGTGAGCCTATAAGTGCAAGTTTTATAAGAAAACATAAAAAAATAGATGAGCAAATTTTAGCTGAAGTTTTAGCTACTACTTCCATAGCAGATGTGAGTAAATACGCATATGAATTAAGAGAAAAGTCCATTAGACGCCAACTTTTAAATTTTGCTTATACTATACCTACAAGGGTAAATGAAGATAAAAGCATTTCTCAAATTTCAGATGAAATAGGCAAAGAGATTTTTAATCTTACAAACCGTGTAAATAGTAATAGTATTAAAGATATGACTATGGTTATGTCTGAGCTTATGGATGAGTTTAAAAAGCAAAAAGAAGCCGAAAACAAAGATATTTTGGGACTTGATACAGGCTTTAGTGAGCTTAATAAAATGACAAAAGGCTTTAAACCTGGCGATCTTGTAATCATCGCTGCACGCCCAGGTATGGGAAAAACTACAATTTGTTTAAATTTTATAGAAAAAACACTAAGACAAAATAAAGGCGTTGTGATGTTTTCACTAGAAATGCCTGCTACACAAATCATGCAAAGATTAATCAGTGCAAAAACTTCCATTCCTTTGCAAAAAATTCTAATCGCAGATTTAAACGATGATGAGTGGAGTAGGGTGGGTGATGCTTGTAATGAATATGCACAAAAAAATCTTTATATTTATGATAGTGGTTATGCTAGTATAGCTGATATTCGTTCGATTTTACGCAAAATTAAAGCCCAAGATGAAAGTATCGAGCTTTGCGTAGTTGATTATATCGGTCTTATGATGAGTAATTCAGCTTTTAATGATAGGCATTTGCAAGTGAGTGAAATTTCAAGAGGTTTGAAGCTTTTAGCAAGAGAATTAAATATGCCAGTAGTGGCACTTTCGCAATTAAATCGTTCATTAGAAAGTAGAGCAAATAAACGTCCTATGCTTAGTGATTTAAGAGAAAGTGGTGCTATAGAACAAGATGCAGATACGATTTTATTTGTATATAGAGATGAAGTTTATAGAGAGCAAGAAGAAAAAGAAAGAGAAAATAAAGCCAAAAATGAAGGCAAGACTTATGAGAGAAAATTTATGCCAAATCCTGTGCAAGAAAAGGCTGAGCTTATTATAGGTAAAAATAGAAATGGCCCTGTAGGGCATGTGGATTTGCTTTTTTTGAAAGAAAAATCATGCTTTATTGAAGCTCCAAAAGAAGATTTTGTGGTTACAAACTTTGAGGGTTAATTCAAAGGGTAACCATAATTTCTATGCATAAAAAGTTCTAAATCTTTAAAATCGATTTTTCCCATCAGCTCTTTTACAAGCTGTTTGTATACTATTTTTCCATCTTTAACTATAAAAGCTGCTCTTGCTAGCAATCCTGCAAATATACTATCATTTATTAATACCCCATAGTTTATGCCAAAATCTTTAAAGGCAAAATCACTTGCGGTTATAATATTATCAATCCCTTCAGTAGCACAAAAACGATCCATAGCAAAAGGTAAATCCATGCTAACAATAATAACTTCAATATTTTTCATAGAAGCTAGTCTTTTATTGGTTTCTTTGGCTTGTTTTGAACATACTGGTGTATCTAAGCTGGGTAGAGTTAATAAAATTTGAGTTTTTCCAGGTGGTGCTATTTCTACTGGAGCAAGATTTTTGGTTCTTAGAGTTATTCTTGGAGCATTATCTCCAACTTCTAGTTCAATTCCTGCAAGTTCTATAATTTGACCTTTATATGTAATGCTTGACATAATTTCCCTTTTTTATAATAAAATCATTTTTGCTAAAAGTAAGAAGCTAAAAAATCCCAAACCATCAGTAATCGCAGTAATCACTACACTTGATCCTACCGCAGGATCGATTTTAAATTTTTTCAAAGTTAGAGGTACAAAAGAACCTACAAAACCGGCTAAGGCTAGATTAATTAGCATTGATAAGGCTATAACAAGTCCCAAAAGAGCTGTTTTAAACCATATGAAAGCTATAATGCTCATAATACTAGCAAATATAAATCCATTGAGTAAAGAAATTCCGCTCTCTCTTAATATAACTTTTTTAGCATCTTTAAATTCTACTTCATTGAGTGAGAGTTTTCTAACTGTTACTGCTAAAGCTTGTGAGCCTGTATTGCCTCCCATAGAAGCTACGATAGGCATAAGTACTGCTAGGGCTACAAGTTGTTCTATTTCACCTGAAAAAAGGCTAATGATATTAGCTGAGATTAATGAAGTGGTAAGATTAATCATAAGCCAAAAAGCTCTAGCTTTAGCTGCTTTAAAAGCACTTTCTTCCTCAACATCTGCATCAACTCCGGCTAAGTTATAAATTTGTTCTGTTGCGTTTTCTTGGATTAAATCATGGATATCATCATAGGTAATTCTACCTAAAAGCACTCCATCATCATTTACAACCGCTAAAACACTCAAATCATAATCTTCTACTATATCAATAGCCTTTTGTATATCCTCATGATCTTTTATGCTATAGCTTTTATATCTTTCATTATTGTTTTTAATAATATCCGCAAAACTTAGTTTAAAATCCCAAAGCAAAAGATCGCTTAGGTTGATAGCATTGCAAAGCTTTCCTTGGTTATCTATGATATAAACTTGAAAAATTTGATCTACTTGTCCTGAATGTTTTAAAATTCTATATCTTTTAATAGCTTTTTCTATACTCTCATCAATAGAAGCTGTGAAAATTTCTGTTTGCATATAAGCACCAGCAGTATTTTCATCATAATTTTTAAGGCGTAAAATTTCTTCTTTATCTTCAGAGCTTAAGCGGTTTAAAATGGCTAAAGTTTTTTGCAGATTTAGCTCTTCAAAACGCTTAATTAAGTCTGTTGCATCATCACTTTCAAGCTCTTCTACTGCTTTTGCAATCTTTATAATGCTTAAGTGTTCTAAAATATCTTCTAAGATATGTTCAGGTGTTATAGTAGCTACATTTGCAAGTGTGTAAGTATCAAAAGATTTAAGAGTTTGCAAATAAAGCTCTTCGTTATATCTTTTGATAGTCTTTAGGGCTTCATTGGTTTCATAGGTGCTTTGATCTTTGGAAATATTTTTTAAAAGTTCTTGTGCTTCTAAAAAATCATTCATCATCTCAAAGCTCCATAGAATTTTCTATATTTTGTTCTTTTGGTGGATTTTTATAGTTTTCATCAATGCTTTGCAAGCGATTTTCATACTCTTTTGCCATTTTTAAAAATTCTTCTTTATTTTTACCGCTTAGGCTTGATTTTGGAATTTTTACTATGGTTTCAGGATTAATTGCTTTGTTATTTAGATAAAGTCCAAAATGTAAATGTGGCCCAGTACTCATACCAGTAGAGCCTACATAGGCAATTACTTGTCCTTGCTTAAC
Source organism: Campylobacter sp. IFREMER_LSEM_CL2194 (assembly GCF_025771685.1). Taxonomy (NCBI): domain Bacteria; kingdom Pseudomonadati; phylum Campylobacterota; class Epsilonproteobacteria; order Campylobacterales; family Campylobacteraceae; genus Campylobacter; species Campylobacter sp. IFREMER_LSEM_CL2194. The sequence goes on along the minus strand of NZ_JAKMQS010000002.1, from coordinate 65,092 downwards.
TTTTTGGCCACGTTTGATTTTTGCAAAGCGACTAAGATGAGCATATAAAGTCATATAGCCTGATACATGTTTTACTTGTACAACCTTACCATAACCACCTTTTGTCCCAACAAAACTAATCGTCCCATCTCCTGCACTCTTAACTGGAGTACCCGTTGGAGCTGCATAGTCAATACCTAAATGCGCTCTATAACGTTTTAAGATAGGATGATATCTTGCTCTAGTAAAGCGATCTGAAATTCTTGTGTATTTAACAGGTTTGGTTAAAAAGAAATTTTCAAGTTCTTTTCCCTGAGCATTATAATAAGAATCTTTATATAAAAACACAGAATATTCTTTACCTCTAATGTTAGCTAAAGCTGCTTGGATGTTAATGTCGCCAAAAAGTCTTCCTAGTCTTCTTTTTTGCTCATAAATTAATACTACGCTATCGCCTTTTCTGACATTTTTAAAATTAACACTATTTTTAAAAGCTCTCACCATAGCTCTTGCTAAGGTTACACTGCCACTTTCATCATAAACATCTTGATAAGCTGAGTTGTTAATAGCTACGCGAATGATTCTTTTTTCTTTAGTGTAAGAAATAGGGGTAAAACTCAATACGAATTTGTTTTCTATATTTTTGTAAATATGAATTTGTAAATCATCACTAATTGGGATTAAAACTTGCTCGAGCTCACCTTGCTCATCTTTTAGCATTTGGTATTTAATGCCACTTGCAATTTCTGCGCTTAGTTCTTTATCTTCGGTGTCAAGATTATAATATAAATTAAGTGGTATAGAATGATCTTGTAAAAAATCAAGTAAAGTTTTGCCATTTTCCCAAGAAAGTTCTTCAACACTTGAAATAGCAAAAAGTTTTATGGATATAAGTAAAGATATGAAAATTTTTTTCATGATAATCTAAAGCCTTCTAAAATTTAAACATAAATTTGTATTTTACTTAATTTTTCTTACAATTTTGTAAGGAAAAAACAATATAATTTATTTTTTACACTTTTTAAGGAGTATAAATTGTCAAGAATTATCTTAATGCTTTGCTGTTTTTTAGCATTTTTGCAAGCTAAAAATTTTGATTTAATACAAACAAAACTTGAAAAAGTAGATGATATTTATGGTTATATAAAAGATGATCCTAGAATTTTATTGCACTCAAGTGGTATAGTTGTACATGAAATTGATACACAAAAATCTATCATTGCAAGAGCTAGTGTGATAGGGCGTGAAAATGGCTTAGTTAAATTACAATTTAAAGTTTTTGATATGTTAGCTCAAGATGCTATGCCTTTGCCAAATGTATTGCCACAAGTAGGTGATAAAATAGTTTTAAATTATTTATACGATAGAGCTTTGATTATAGCTCCTGATAAAAGTGTGTATGATTTTATAGCGCAAAAATTAAATGGAATTTATTTTTTACACCCTGATTTATTTGGTGCTCATATGATACAAGAATACCGCCAAACCCCAAGAAGATCAGATTTTAGATCTTTTTGTTCAAAAAATGCTGTTGGGCTTTTAGTGGTAGCTTTAGAAAATAAAGCTGAGATAGTTGATTGTCAAGACTTTGACAAGATTGAAGAATTTGCCATACCGCAAGCTCAAAGTTTGCAAATTCCATTTTATTCAAGAATCACAGGTTATAAAAGTGATATTTTTAGCTTAAATGATGAGGCTATTGGAAATTATTATGTATATTATGAAAAATTAATTAGTTTAACTAGAGAAAAATAATGCAAGAAATTCATCAAAAATTCTTTCAAGATCTTTTAGGGGTTGAAAATGCGCATTTTGATCCTATCCATAAAAGAGCGTATAGTTATGATGCTACTAAAAAGCATTATTTACCTGATGGGGTGCTTTTTCCAAGAGATGAAAATGATATTAGTCAAATTCTAAAATATTGCAATGAAAATAAAATTATCGTCATTCCTAGGGGCTCAGGCAGTGGATTTACCGGTGGAAGCTTAGCTGTTAACGGTGGAGTGGTGCTAAGCTTTGAAAAGCATATGAATAAAATTTTAGAAATTGATCTTGAAAATTTAGTCGCAGTGGTACAACCTGGTGTGATAAATATGGCTTTACAAGAAAAAGCAAAAGAATATGGTTTATTTTATCCACCTGATCCTGCTAGTATGGAGTATTCTTCTTTAGGGGGGAATGTAAGCGAAAATGCAGGGGGTATGAGAGCTGCTAAGTATGGTATAACTAAAGATTATGTAATGGCTTTAAGAGCTGTTTTACCTAATGGAGAAATCATTAGAGCAGGTAAAAGAACCATAAAAGATGTAGCGGGTTATAATCTAGCTGGAATTTTAATAGCAAGTGAGGGATCTTTGGCTGTGCTTAGCGAGATTACTTTAAAACTAGTAGCTTTGCCAAAGTTTAAAAAGACAGCTATGGGGATTTTTAACAGCATTGATGAAGCGATGAATGCAGTTTATAAAACTTTAGCTAAAGGTGTAACTCCTGTATCTATGGAATTTTTAGATCAATTAAGCATACAAGCATTAGAACAAAAATTCCAAAAAGGTTTACCTATGGATGCGGGTGCGATTTTAATCGCTGATGTAGATGGTAATGTAAAAGAAGCTATTGAAGCAGATTTAAAAATCTTGCAAGAGAGTTTTTATGAATCTGGCGTAAGAGAGTTTAAAATAGCGAAAGATGAACAAGAAGCAGCTGATATTTGGTTTGCTAGAAGAAATTGTTCTCAAAGCATAGCAATGTATGGAAATTTAAAGCTTAATGAAGATATTACAGTACCGCGTTCAAAACTACCTGAGCTTTTAAAAGGCATAGCTGAAATTTCTAAAAAATATGGTTTTAAAATCCCTTGTTTTGGTCATACTGGCGATGGGAATGTACATACTAATGTAATGGTAAGTGACAAAAACAATCCTGAATTAGTTAAAAAAGGTTATGAAGCCGTGGAAGAGGTGTTTAAGCTTACAGTTTCTTTAGGTGGGACTTTAAGTGGAGAGCATGGTATAGGCATTTCAAAAGCTCCTTTTATGAAGCTTGCTTTTAGTGAAGCTGAAATGGACTTAATGAGAAATATCAAAAAGGCATTTGATCCAAATAATATACTCAATCCTTTCAAAATGGGACTTTGATGAGTTTTAAAAACTTATTTAAAATTCTTTTAGCTTTAAGAGATAAAGAAATTTTAAATTATGCTGCAGCTTTGAGCTTTTATACTATCTTATCTTTAATACCACTTTTGTTTTTGTGTTTTTGGGTTTTTACCCAAATTCCAAGTTTTGAAATGTATCAAGAAAGAATTAAAAATTTAATTTTTACTTTTTTAATCCCAACTCAACAAGAATTAATCATACAGTATATCAATACCTTTTTAAAAAACAGCGTAAATTTAGGACTTATAGGGCTTTTGGCTATGGCCTTGACTTCTTTGGCTTTTTTTTCAGGTTATGATTATGTGATTAATAAGCTTTTGGAAGAAGACTCTAAAAGTCTTTGGCATAGTATAAGTTCTTATTGGACTTTAGCAACTTTAACTCCGCTTGGACTTGGTGTGAGTTTTTATATTTCAGGTTTTATACAAAAAACCTTAGATGATTTTAATATTGCTTTAAATTTTTTTGAGATTTTACCCTATGTGATTATATGGGCTTTATTTTTTGTCTCTTATTCAAGTTCAGTAAGCAAAAAAGGTGATTTAAAAACCTTACTTATTAGTTCTTTTGGCGCTTCTGTAATTTGGTATATTTCTAAGATGATTTTTGTATATTATGCTGTATATAATAAAACTTATTTAAATGTATATGGTTCTTTTTCTGTAATATTATTTTTCTTTTTGTGGATTTACATTTCTTGGATTATTTATCTTTTAGGCTTAAAGGCTTATTTGCTTTTAAATCAAGAAAATAAAGGGAATAAACCCAAGAGAAACTACAAAAAGAGCTAAGTATTTATTAAATATAGCGATTAAAGATAAAATTAAATAAATATAATAAAATACAAAAGGTATTGATAGATTAATCGCATGCATTTTAAACTCAAAAAAATGCATTAAATATAAATCTAATAAATTTCCATAAGAGAAAATATGCAAGATTAAAACCAAAGGATAAAATATTATAAAGGCTAAGCTTAAAGGTATGGCTAAAAATTGCTGAAAGCTAAGTAGAGGAAAAAAGTATAAGACAGGGATAATCATTGCTAAAAAGGTCCAAATATTTAGCAAAAAAACATGAGTAAAATTTGAAAATTGATCTTTAAAATGATGAAGATATAAATAAATATAAAAAACTCCCAAAATAGAAAATAAAAACCCAACATTAAAAAGAAGTTTTGGAAAAATGCTAATGCAAAAGACTATACTTAAAAATAAAAATTTAAAACTGAGTATTTTAATATTTTTACTAAATAAATAAAAAGCAAAAAGACTCATCAGTAAAGCTCTTGTATAAGAAGGGCTAAAATCTATTAAAAATATATAAAAAATTAAAAGTAAGAAAGCAAAAATGCTAATATCAAGTTTTAAACTTCTATAAGGAAAATATCGTTTATGAAAAAAAGCATATAAAGGAGCAAAAATCAAAAAACAAAAGCTAAATAACAAGCCCAAATGATACCCGCTAATAGCAATTAAATGCGCAATATTGTAAAAATTTACATCATTTCTAAGTTCACTTGATACATTTTTTGCAAAAAATAAAGCACCGTAAAATTCTTTGATTTTTTCATTTTGATGTTGATTTAAAAAATATCTTATTAGTGTATTTTCTTTTTGTGTTTTGGTTTTGTTAAAATCATAACTTGGCACATAAAAACTTTTACTAAGATAATCTTTAAAGTTAATATTTTTAGTGATAATTCTAAGATTTATCATGTCATTTTTACTTAAATTGAGATCTTTAAAGCTAGTGGTGTAAAAAATAAAATCAGAATTTTTGAGTTTTAAAACTTGATATTTTTTACCTTTTTTATTAGTTTTTTCATAAGAAGATAAAACGATGTTATCTTTAAGTAATAAATGCTTAGTAAGTTTAAAATTTTGATATTTTTTATACTCATAGATGAGATTTAAACTAAAAATTGCTAAAAAACACAATAATAAAATAAAAAATTCTCTATAAGTTTCTTTTATAGAGAATTTTAAACTCATTTTTTCTTAGAAAAGCGTGATAAATATAACCATATAATAAAAATTAAAGTGATTATAAAAACAGGAGCTATGTAAGGATAGTTGGCAAATGCTTCAAAAGCTTCTTTTAGGGTATTTCCAAAAATAAAACCAGCATAACCTAAAATAACAGCCCAAATCAAACTAGCTAAGGTGTTGATGATAAAAAATCTTACAAAGCTAAATTTACAAAGACCTGCTGCTATAGGAATGATGGTTTTTACTCCATAGATAAATTTTTGCACCACTAAAAGCAAATCACCGTATTTTTTGATTTTCATCATAGCAAGAGCGATTTTTCTTCTATGATTTTTAAAATAAGGCATTATGTCTTTTTTGTAGTATTTTCCCAAGATAAACAACAAGGTTGAGCCTATGGTATTAGCTAAAAAGGCTAAAAATATACATAAATGCAAATCAAGTTTAGTAGAACTTGCACAAAGCACTCCTGCAGCAAGTATAGCAACCATACCTCCACCAAAAGAATAAAAAAATAAAATTAAATAGCCATAAGTACTTAGATTATCTATCATTTCTTGCATGAAAAACCTTATCTTGCAAAATCAATCGCTCTAAGCTCTCTGATGACATTGACTTTTATTTCGCCAGGGTATTGAACTTTTTCTTGAATCTCTTCAGCTATTTCTTTAGCTAAAAGCACAGATTCATCATCATTGACTAATTTTGCATTAACAATAACTCTAATTTCCCTACCAGCATTAATAGCATAAGCTTTTTTAACCCCTTCTTTACTCTTTGCTATATCTTCAAGTTCGCTCACTCTTTTTAAGAAGGCTTCTAAAACTTCACGTCTTGCTCCAGGGCGTGCAGCGCTTAGTGTATCTGCTGTACAAACTGCAGCTGATTCTATGCTAATAGCTTCTTCATGCCCATGATGAGCATAAATTGCATTAATCACAACAGGATGTTCTTTGTATCTTTTGCATAGTTCAGCTCCTAAATCCACATGAGAGCCTTCAAATTCATGTGTTAAAGCCTTGCCTATATCGTGTAAAATCCCAGCTCTTCTTGCTAATTTTTCATCCCCACCACACTCAGCTGCTATGATTCCAGCTAAATGCGCCACTTCTAAAGAATGCGCTAGAGCATTTTGGCCATAACTTGCTCTATATCTTAATTTTCCTATTAATTTAACAATTTCAGGATGGATATTATTAAGTCCTAAATCCATTACTATAGTTTGACCTTCTTCTAAGATATTATCTTCAAATTCTTTGCAAACTTTTTCATGAATTTCTTCTATTTTTGCAGGTTGAATTCTGCCATCTTCAACTAAAAGTTCAATTACTTTTGTAGCAATGGCGCGTCTATATAGATTAAAACAACTTACTATAATCGCTCCAGGTGTATCATCGATGATAATATCAACACCCAAAACCATTTCTAAGGTTTTAACATTTCTCCCTTCTTTACCTATAATACGACCTTTTAGCTCATCATTTTTGATATTTACCACATTAATTAATCTTTCAGCAGCAAATTCTCCTGCAAATCTTGAAGTAGCTTGCGCTAAGATAAAATTAGCTTTTCTTTTGGCTTCATTTCTAGCTTCTTCTTCGTATTTTCTAACAATATGAGCAATCTCAGCTCTTGAGTTTTCTTCTACTTTTTGTAAAACTATATTTTTTGCTTCTTCTTGTGTAAGACCAGCTGAATGCTCAAGAATTTTTAATACTTCACTAAGCTTTGTTTTATAATTTTGTTTTAAATTTTCATTTTCCTCATGTAAAGCTTTTATAGCTTGCTGTTCTTTTGCCAGTTTGTTTTTGTTTTCCTCATGAAGTTTTTCTTGATAATGAAGATTTTGTTCTTTTTTATTAAGCTCTTCTAGCTTAATAGAATGTTCTTTTTGAAGTTTTTGAATTTTTTCATCAAATTTTTTCTTTGCCGCAAATTCAGCTTCAGTAACTGAATTTTTAGCATCTTTAAGTGTTAGTTCAGCTTCATATTCAATGGCTTTTGCTTTTGCTTTTGCTTGCTCTAAAAAGATATTGAAATTTGCATCATTAATCTTTTTGGCGACTATATACCCAATCCCTCCGCCTATAAAAACGGCTATTAATGCGACTAATATTTCTATCATTGTTTTTAACTTTCCTAAAATATTTTTTATAAGGGTTTATATAAAAATTTCCTTTTATATCATGATCTTGGCTAAAAAATTGATCAGATTTTGCATCGATCATTTGTGTAAAAATAACCAAAGGTTTTTTATAAGAAATGCTTTCAAAAAACCTATCGTAAAAACCTTGACCATGACCGATTCTTCCTAACTTTGCATCTACGCCTATTACAGGGATAATCGCAATATCAATGCGAGTTTGCAAAAAAGAATCTTTTGGCTCATACACCCCAAAGCTCTTTTTTTCAAGAGCTAATCTTAATTTTACTACCTTTAAACTTTTATCTTGCATAAATGGGACGAAAATTTGATATTTTTTTGTTAGAAAATGCCTGAATTTATAAAGATTAATTTCATATTTTAAAGGGATATATATAAGGATATTTCTACAATTTTTGCATAAATTTAGAATTTTCTTTATTTCTTGAAAAACCAAAAAATCCCTTTTGTATTGATACTTTAATTTTAAATGCATTTTGGATTTTTGTTTTATTCTAAAATTGTTTTTTATCAAGGCTTTCCTTAAAGTTTTTAACTTTTTATGTTATACTTTTAAGCTTAAAAAATCATAAGGATAAGACTTGAAATTTAAAATTTTTTTAGTAATTTTTATTATGATATTTTTTACTTCATGTTCGAGTGATAAAGAAAATTCTAGCACTGAAAATACAGACAATGCAAGTTTAACTCAAAGTGAAAATACTGATTTTACTTTAAAATTTTTAGATGGTAGAAAAATGTATGTGAAATATCATGAGCAAGCATTTAATTTTGATGATACAGCTAAAGCTAAATTGTTTGTTTTTTTTACGACTTGGTGTGCACCTTGTAAGGCTCAAATTCCACATTTAAATAATTTAAATAATAAATATCAAGATAGATTTGAAGTAATAGCGCTTTTTTTAGAAGAGAATAAGGAGCAAGAAATATTAACTTTTATAGAAGATGAAAAAATTAAATTTCCAGTAGCTATAGGAGAGAATAATTTTGTTTTTTCTAAAGTTTTAAATGTCAGTTCTATACCAACAATGGTGTTATTTAATACAAAAGGTGAAAAGATTAAAGAGTATTTAGGGATAATCCCTGAAGAAATGTTAGATATAGATATACAAAAAGCGATAATGTGATGTTTGGATTTTTAAAAAATGGTTTGAAAAAAACCTTAGAAAGTATTCATTTAGTTAAGGCTTCAAATAAAATCATTACTAAAGATTTGCTTGAAGAAATGCTTTTAGAAGCTGATGTGGCGTATGAAATAGTTGAAGAGATTATTTACTATCTTCCTCCAAATGATGAGGTCAAAAAGGCTGATTTAGAGCGTGTTATGGGAACTTATTTTATTTATGATAAGCCAGAACTTGCTAATGCCAAACCTTTTGTGGATTTGATTTTAGGTGTAAATGGAGTGGGTAAGACCACAAGTATTGCTAAAATGGCACATTTGCATAAAGAAAATGGTGAAAAGGTTATACTTGGAGCTTGTGATACTTTTAGGGCAGGAGCTATAGAGCAGTTAAAATTATGGGCGCAAAAATTAGATATAGATATCATAGCTACTTCACAAGGACATGATCCTTCAGCAGTTGCTTATGATGCTATTTCTAAAGCTTTGGCAAAAAACTATGATAGGGTTATTTTAGATACAGCAGGGCGCTTGCAAAATCAAAAAAATCTTGCAAATGAGCTTGAAAAAATTGTTCGTATAAGTGATAAAGCTATGCAAGGAGCTCCTCATAGAAAAATCCTTGTACTTGATGGTACTCAAGGTGTGGCAGGAATTTTGCAAGCAAAAGCTTTTAATGATTTAGTAAAACTTGATGGAGTGATTATTACAAAACTTGATGGAACCGCTAAAGGTGGGGCTTTGTTTAGCATAGCAAGAGAACTTGAGCTTCCTATTTTATATGTAGGAGTAGGGGAGCAGCTAGGACAAATTCATGAGTTTAATCCTAATGAATATGTTAAAACTTTAGTTGAAGAGATTTTTGCATAATTTATGGCTAAAAAACATATTTTATTTGAATGTCAAGCTTGTGGAAATCAACAAAGTAAATGGCTAGGCAAATGTCCTGAATGTGGTTCTTGGGATAGTTTTATTGAGCTAAAGCAAGAACAAATTAAGGTTTTAAAAGAGTTAAATTCGCTCTCAAACACTCCAAGTTCTGCAGTATGTATAAATGACGTTATAGCAGAAAATTTCACTCGCATTAGTACTGATGATAATGAACTTGATTTAGTTTTAGGCGGCGGGCTTGTTGTGGGCTCTTTAGTGTTAATTGGGGGTTCACCTGGGGTTGGAAAATCCACACTTTTATTAAAAATTGCTTCTAATTTGGCAAAAAGTGGTAAAAAAGTACTTTATGTAAGTGGAGAGGAGAGTAAATCTCAAATCAAACTGCGTGCAGATCGTTTGAATGCAAATTGCGAGAATTTATTTTTACTTACTGAACTTTGCTTGGAAGATATTTTAAGTGAGCTTTCTAAAAAAGATTATGAAATTTTAATTATTGATTCTATTCAAACTTTATATTCTAATAAAATTACTTCAGCAGCAGGTAGTATCACTCAAGTTAGAGAAATTACTTTTGAGTTAATGCGCTATTCTAAGGCTAATAATATCAGCACTTTTATCATAGGACATATCACTAAAGATGGAGCTATAGCTGGACCTAGAATTTTAGAGCATATGGTAGATGTAGTGCTTTATTTTGAAGGTGATGCTAATAAAGAAATAAGGATTTTAAGAGGTTTTAAAAATCGTTTTGGAAATATTTCCGAAGTTGGTATTTTTGAAATGACTTCTAAGGGTTTAATTAGTGCTAAAGACATAGCTAATAGATTTTTTACGCGTGGTAAGGCAGTAAGTGGTAGCGCTTTGAGTGTAGTGATGGAAGGAAGCAGAGCTTTAGTACTAGAAATTCAAGCCTTAGTTTGTGAGAGTGCTTACCCAAAACGCAGTGCAACAGGCTATGAAAAAAATCGTTTAGATATGCTCATAGCTTTACTTGAGAGAAAGCTTGAAATTCCTTTGGGATATTATGATGTGTTTATTAATGTAAGTGGTGGGGTGAAAATTAGTGAAACTGCGGCAGATTTAGCGGTGGTTGCAGCGATTATTTCAAGTTTTAAAAACCGCCCTTTAAGCAAAGATAGTGTTTTTGTGGGTGAGCTTAGCTTAAATGGTGAGATTAAAGAAGTATTTTCGCTTGATGTGCGTTTAAAAGAAGCTAAAATGCAAAAATTTAAAAATGCCATAGTGCCGGTTAAACCTATGGAAGAACTTGGTTTAAAATGTTTTGTAGCTAAAGAATTACGTGAGGTTTTAGAATGGATGTAAAATTTGATGTAATCATTATAGGTTCAGGACTTGGAGGCTTAAGCGCGGGTGCTTTTTTAGCTAGAAATGGTAAAAAAGTTTTAGTTTTAGAACAGCATTCTTTAATTGGTGGTTGTGCTACTTGTTTTAAAAGAAAAGGTGCTTTGATTGATGCGGGGCTTCATGAAATGGACCTAGGTGAAGCAAAAACTGATATGAAGCATTTGATTTTTGAAAAACTTGGTATAAAGAATAAAATTGAAATTTTACTTTTACCAAGTGCATGGAGTATTAAAAGTAAAAATTATAATCTAACTTTACCTCATGGCATAGAAAAAGTAAAAGAGGTTTTGAAAAAAGAATTTCCACAAGAAAGTAAAGGCATAGATAAATATTTTAAAGCTATAAGATTACAAGCTTATGCTATTCGAAGGTTTCCTTGGGATTTAAAATTAAGTGAATTATTGTTATTTCCATTTAGCACTTCTTGGATATTTATCAAAAATAGATTGTTTAATAAAAAAGTTTATGATGTTTTAAATGCTTATATTAAAAATGATAAGTTAAAAAAGATTTTAAATGCAAATATGAGTTATTATCATCATGATAGTAAGGAATTTATTTTTAGTTTTCATGGCATTGCTCAAAAGCATTATTATGATGGTGGGGTATATATTAAAGGTGGCTCACAAGCTTTAAGTGATGCTTTGGCTGAGGTTATAAAAGAAAATCAAGGACAGGTTTTAGCTAAGGCTGAAGTTGTTAAAATACTCACAAAAGATCAAAAAGCTTATGGAGTGGAATACATTCAAAATAATCAAAAACACACCATCTGTGCACAAAATATCATTGCAAATTGTGATCCTTTAATCGTATATAAAGACTTACTTAAAGATTTAAATTTAACCCAAGAAATCAAAGCAATAGAGTCTAAAAAGCGTGCTTGTTCTTTGGTAAGTGCTTATTTTATTTATGATAAAGATATTTCTAAAATTTATGAAAATATGGATTATTGCAATTTTATATTTGAGGATGATTTTTTAAATAGTTCATATGAAAATACTAATATTTTAAAATTAGATATCAAAAAAAGACCTATGGCTTTTGTGAATTATTCTAAAATTGATAGTGGTTTAGCTAGCGATAAATACATAGGTGTTGTAGCTTTTAGTTCAAATTATCAAGAGTGGGATTTAAATAAACAAGATTATAAAGCTAAAAAAGAAGAGCTATTAAAAGCTATAGCGCAGAGACTAGATGAGATATTTCCAAATTTAAGTTCACACTTAATCCATCAAGAATTAGCTACGCCAAAAACTATACAAAGATACACCAAAGCTTATGAGGGTACAATTTATGGATTTTCTCAAGATCAAGAAGGGGCTAAATACAGATTGCATTACAAAAGTAAAAGTATAGAAAATTTATATTTTGCTAATGCCTTTATATTTCCTGGTGGTGGTTTTACAGGTGCGATTTTAGGAGGATATTTTTGCGCCAATAAAATGAATTTTCATTAAAATATAAGCAATTTTTTTTTATAATATTAGCTTTGAAATATTTATTCTGCTAAGGATTTTTAATGAAAGATTTATTTTTATTTAGTTCTTTTATAGATTCTAGTCACACTTTTGCATACTTTTTTCATTTGGGTATAGTGGTTGTGATTTCTTTAATTTTAGCAAAACTTGCTACAAGATCCATGCAAATTGTCCCAAGAGGTAGTCAGAATTTAGCTGAGGCTTATATGGAAGGCATTTTAAGCATGGGTAGAGATACCATGGGTAGTGATGAAGCTGCTAGAAAATACTTGCCTTTAGTTGCAACTATAGGTTTTATGGTGTTTTTTAGTAATATTATAGGAATTATCCCAGGTTTTGAAGCTCCAAGTGCTAGTTTAAATTTTAGTGCTTCTTTAGCTATTATAGTATTTGTGTATTATCATTTTGAAGGCATTAGAACTCAAGGATTTTTTAAGTATTTTGCACATTTTATGGGACCTGTTAAAATTCTAGCACCTTTAATGTTTCCTATAGAAGTGGTTTCTCATTTTTCAAGAGTTATTTCTTTATCTTTCCGTTTATTTGGTAATATCAAAGGAGATGATTTATTCTTAGCAGTTATTTTAGCTCTTGTGCCTTGGGTTGCGCCATTGCCTGCTTATATGCTTTTAACTTTTATGGCATTTTTGCAATCTTTTATTTTTATGATTTTAACTTATGTTTATTTAGCAGGTGCGACTGTAGTTGATGAACATCATTAATTTTTAAAAAGCAAAAAATATTTTTTGCTTTTTTCTTTGTTTAATATTCCTCTTTTATTCTTTTTTAAACTCTTTTTGAAATAAAAAACGCTAGAATAAACAAAAAATTCTAAGGAAAATTTTAATGTTTGAAGTTGTTATAGGACTTGAAGTTCATGCACAATTAAATACCAAAACAAAAATCTTTTGTTCATGTGCAACTTCTTTTGGAGAAAAATCAAATACTAATGTATGCCCAACATGTTTAGCTTTACCAGGTGCTTTACCTGTATTAAATCAAGAAGCAGTGAAAAAAGCTATAGCATTTGGAAAAGCAGTTAATGCAACTATAAATAAAAAAAGTATTTTTAATAGAAAAAATTATTTTTATCCCGATTTACCAAAGGCTTATCAAATTTCGCAATTTGACATTCCTATAGTAGAAAATGGCGAGTTGTTTATTAATGTAAATGGAGAAAATAAACGCATAGGTATTACTAGAGCTCATTTAGAAGAAGATGCGGGGAAAAATATACATGAAAGTAATTTTTCAAAAGTAGATTTAAATAGAGCAGGTACACCTTTGCTTGAAATCGTTAGCGAGCCTGAACTTAGAAGTTCTGATGAAGCAGTGGCTTATTTGAAAAAGCTTCATTCTATTATAAGATTTTTAGATATTTCAGATGCAAATATGCAAGAAGGTAGTTTTAGATGTGATGCCAATGTTAGTATTCGTCCAAAGGGTGATGATAAGCTTTATACTAGAGTGGAGATTAAAAATTTAAATTCATTCCGTTTTATCCAAAAGGCGATTGAGTATGAAGTAAAACGCCAAAGTGAAGCTTGGGAAGATGGAAAATACGATCAAGAAGTTGTGCAAGAAACAAGATTATTTGATACGGTTAATTTAGTTACTAGAAGTATGAGAGGCAAGGAAGATTCTGCTGAATATAGATATTTTCCTGATCCTGATCTTTTACCTGTAATTTTAGATGATGAAATGCTAAGTCAAGATATACCTGAACTTCCTGATGAGAAAAAAGCTAGATTTGTTAGTGAATTAGGTATTAAAGAAAGTGATAGTGAAGTGATTGTTTCTTCATTAGAGCTTTGTAGATATTTTGAGTATCTAATTAACCAAAAATTAAACCCAAAACTTTGTGTTACTTGGCTTACGACTGAGTTAATGGGACTTTTAAAAGGTGAGTTGACTATAGAAAACTCACCTGTAAAACAAGAAAAATTAGCTATTTTAATCAAGCGCATAGAAGAAGGTGTTATTAGCGCTAAAGCAGGTAAGGATATTTTAGCTTATGTATTTGAAAATACAGAAGTTGAAATTGATGATGCTATTGAAAGACTTGGTTTAAAACAAGTAAGTGATGATGGTGCTATTGAAAAGATTATTGATGAAATTTTAGCAAACAATGAAGATAAAGTGGTTGAATATAAAAGTGGTAAAGATAAACTTTTTGGTTTCTTTGTCGGTCAGGCAATGAAAGCGGGTAAAGGTGCATTTAATCCTGCTAAAGTGAATGAAATTTTAAAAGCAAAACTTGGTTAAATATGAAAATAGCAGTTATTGGTGCAGGAAAATGGGGAAGTGCTTTATATGATGTATTGAGCGTTAAAAATGAATGCGTAATAACTTCTTTTCATGAAAAAGATCTTTCTTATTTTGTTAGCACCAAAGAAGCTTTAGAATATGAATATTTAGTTTTTGCTTTATATGCTCAAGGAATACATGAGTGGCTTGTAAATAATTTTAAAGATTTAAATCAAAAAATTCTTGTAGCTTCTAAGGGTATTGATTGTAAAAGTTTAAAATTTATGGATGAGGTTTTTAGCGAGTTTATAAGTAGTGATAGACTTTGTTTTTTAAGTGGTCCTTCTTTTGCAAGTGAAGTGCTAGAAAAAAAACCTTGTGCTTTGGTTGTTAGCGGTAAAAATCAAGATCTTTGCAATCAATTTGCAAGTTTTTTTCCAAATTATATTAAAACTTATACAAGTTCTGATGTTAAAGGTGCTGAGATTTGTGGTGCATATAAGAATGTTTTAGCAATTGCAAGTGGGGTTTGCGATGGTTTAAATTTAGGTAATAATGCAAGAGCTTCTTTAGTCTCAAGAGGCTTAGTAGAAATGCACCGTTTTGGACAATTTTTTAACGCTAAAGAAGAAACTTTTTTGGGACTTAGTGGGGCTGGAGATTTATTTTTAACAGCTTCAAGCAATCTATCAAGAAATTATAGAGTAGGTTTAAGTTTGGCTAGTGACAAAAATATAAGAGATATTTTAATGGAACTTGGAGAGGTAGCTGAAGGAGTGCAAACTGCTTATGCTATACATTCTTTATCGAAACAATTTCAAATTTATACCCCGATTGTTAACGAAGTAGTCTTAATGCTAGAGGGTAAGAATGCTTGGGAATCTTTGAAAGATTTGATGTCATCAAAGGAGGAAATATCATGATCATCAAAAATGCAAAAATTTATGGCGAGCAAAAGCTTGATCTTAAAATAGAAGATGGAAAAATTACTCAAATTGCTAATGATTTAAATGATGATGAGTATATTGTTGATATAGAAGGTAAAACTTTACTTCCTTCGTTTATTGATTTAAATGTTAGTTTGCTTGATAATGAATTTAGTATAGATAAATTATATGATCTTGAAAAAGCATGCTTAAAAGGTGGGGTAGGGACTATTGTTTTAAAAGATAGTTTAGAAGCTAACACTCAAGGCTATGCGCTTTATTTTGATAAATTAAAATCTTTAGATATTAATGTTTTACCTACTATTAATGTATTAGATAAAACAGAAAAATTAAAAAATATTGCTACCTTAATTGATATGGGTGCAAAAGGCTTAGAGCTTTCAAGTACTTTAGGAGCAAATTATTTAAGACAATGTATGCAATATGCCAATATGAAATCAACCCCTGTATTTTTAAAGTGTTTTGATGAGAGTTTTGACGATCATGGAGTAATGAATGATGGACAAATAAGCTTTGAATTAGGACTTATAGGAATTAGTGATATAGCTGAAACTAGTGAAGTGGCAAAAATGAAAGAATTAGTGGAATTTTATAAAAATAAAGCTTGTTTTAGCTCTTTAGCAACTACAAGATCGTTTGAATTATTACATGATCAATATAGTGAAATTTCAATCCATCATTTAATCAAAGATGAAAGTACTTGTGAAAATTTTAACACTCAAGCAAAAATTTTACCTCCATTAAGAACAAAAGATGAAGTAACAAATCTTAAAAAGTTGCTTCAAGATAAGAAAATTACTTTCTTAAGTTCTTTACATGCTCCTAACACTAAAAAAGATTTGGCTTTTGATGAAGCAGATTTTGGAGTTAATGCCATAGCTATATATATGAGTTTATGTTTTACATATTTAGTAAAAGAAGGTATCTTAACTTGGAAAGAATTATGTGATTTTACAAGCTATAATCAAGCGCAATTTTTAGGATTAAATAAAGGTAAAATAGAACTTGGTTTTGATGCTGATTTAGTTGTATTTGATGAAAAACTTTCTTTTAATGGAGAAGGTTTATATGCAAATGATATCTTGCAAGGTAAGGTAGAAAAAAGTTTTATAGCAGGAAAAGTTTTTAGCCTTTAAGCTAAAAACTTTTATTTATCTTGCATAGCTTGAGCTACTTGAGCTGAACTATTTCTAATTTTTTCCATACATTCTCTAGCTTCTTTGGCTAAATCCACGCTTTGATTTACGCCACTTAAGCCATCTTTAATGCTTTGTACAACTTCAGCTGTTACATTTCTGATAGAATTAATGGTAGTAGTGATTTCATTTACTGAATGTCCAGTTCTTTCAGCTAGATTTCTAACTTCATCAGCAACAACAGCAAAACCTCTACCATGCTCACCTGCACGCGCTGCCTCAATAGCTGCATTTAGAGCTAAAAGATTGGTTTGATCAGCTATATCGCTAATGGTTTGAATGATATTTTTAATTTCTTCTGATTGCTCATTTAATGATGATACGAGATTACTACTATTGTTCATCATATCAGCAATGCCTTGAATATTTTGAACCGTATTTTCTATAACACTATCGCCCTCTTGAGTGAGATTGTCATTTTGTTCAGCTAATTCACTAATGAGCTTTAATTTTTCCTCATCTCTTACAACTTGTTCGGTAATATCTGTTGCAAATTTAATAACTTTGTAAATTTCTCCATCATCATTTTTGATAGGATTATAACTTGCTTCTAAATGGATTAGTTTGTTGTTTTTACCAAAGCGTATGAATTTTCCTGATTGAAATTTACCACTTCTTAGCTCTTCCCAAAAAATTGTATATTCTTTGGAATTTCTAAATTTTTCCTCGCAGAACATACTATGGTGTTTTCCTTTGATTTCACTTAGTGAATAACCCATGGTTTGAGTGAAGTTTTCATTAGCATTTAAAATCTCTCCATAAGGATTAAATTCAATAATAGCCATAGAGCGATTAGCGGCATCTATGGTGTTTTTTAGATCAAGCATTTCATAGTTTCTTTGAGTAATGTCATTTGCAAATTTAATAACCTTATACACTTCATTGTTTTGGTTTAAAATAGGAAGATAATTGGCTTCAAGATAAATATCTTTCCCGCCTTTTGCAATGCGTCTAAAAAGTCCATTTCTTGATATACCACTTTTTAAATCTCTCCAAAAATCAACATAGCGTTGTGACTTTACAACCTCTGGTAAACAAAACATACTATGATGTTTACCTTTGATTTCATTTAAAGAGTAATTCATAGTTTTTAGAAAATTTTCATTAGCATTAATAATAGTTCCATCTGTTTGAAATTCTATCATGGCCATAGTTTTGCTAATAGCATTAAGTATATCTTGAAAAGCTTGATTAGATTGCTCTAATTGAGTAATTTGTTCATTAATTTTTTTCTTGTTGATAAACATAAAACCCCTTTATAAAATAATTCGGAATTATATAGTGCTTTTTAAAATAAATAATTTGTTTATATTAGCTTTTTGTTAAATTATAAAATTTTTCTTGGAGAGAATTTCTTATTTCATCGTTAATTTTCTCATTGTCATTTAGATATTGTTTGTTAAGTTCTTCAAGCTCTTTTAAAAATCCAAAAAGTGTTTCTTCCCATAAAGCATTATTTCTTTTACTTAAATTCATTGTTTGGATATGATTAAGTTTTCTACTCATATCGCTTAAATTCTCTAAAAATTCATCTTTATAATTTTCATCTTGGAGTGTAAAGGTATTTTGTAAAAGATTATTTTTTATATTTCTTATTTCTTCGTTAATTAGATCACAAAATTCAGGATAAATATCATTTTTAATAGGTTCAAGTAAGGCTTGTTCATCTAGTTTTAGAGTATATTTTTTTATGGCAAAAAAAAGAATTAAAAAAGCTATTGCACTGACTAAAATATAGAAAGTCATTTTGTTTTGATAATCCTTAAAAAATAAAAATGGTGCGGTTAGCGAGATTTGAACTCGCACACGCTGAGCGCACCACCCCCTCAAGATGGCGTGTCTACCAATTCCACCATAACCGCATAAGCCCCACAAGAGGGCTTTGAAAATTTTAAGCTGCTACTAATGCTTGGAATGGATTAGCATAAAGAGCGATAAGAGCAATAACAAGTGCATAAATAACTTGAGCTTCAATCATCGCTAAAGCAATAAACATAGTAGTCATTAATTTACCACCAAGACCAGGGTTTCTAGCAGTACCTGCTATAGTTGCTGCTGCAGTATTACCCATACCGATAGCTCCACCTAAAGCTGCAACACCAAGTCCTAAACCTGCTGCTAAGATAGAAAAAGAAGCTAACCATTGATTCATAGAACCTTCAGCTGCAAATGCAAAACCGCTTAAAGCTAGCATTAAAAATACGATTTTTTTCATAGTTTTTCCTTGTAAAAATTTAAATCCTTTCGGCTTGCGTATCCCTACTCGTGATTTATAAAAGCGAAATTATATACAAATATAACTTTAAAATTATTGAAATTTAAATTAATATTATATATTTTAAAATAAATTAAAGTTTTTTTTAGCTACATTAAAAATTTTTATAGTTTTATAAATTTAAGGTTATCTTTATGAATGAAAAATTTTCTAAAATAGGCTTTGTATTAGCGGTAGCAGGTTCAGCTGTTGGACTTGGAAATGCTTGGAAATTTCCAACTTTGGTAGGACAAAATGGAGGTTCAGCTTTTGTACTTTTATATTTGCTTTTGACTTTGGGGGTAGGGTTTGTAATATTTTTGGCTGAACTTAGCATAGGAAAACTTAGTGAAAAAGATCCTGTAAATGCCTATTATACTTTAGCTCCAAAACATAAAAGAGCTTGGTCTATAGTTGGTTTTTCTTTAATAGGTGCTATTTTGATTGTTTCTTTCTATAGCGTGATAATAGGATGGATTGTTAAGTATGCTTATTTTGGGTTTTTTCCTTTACCAAAAAGTATAGAAGAAAGTGGCGCTATTTTTGGAAATTTACTTTCTAATGATGTTTTATCTCAGTTTATATGTTTTACTTTTGTGTTTATAGTAATTTTTTATGTAGTATCAAAAGGTGTTAAAAGTGGTATAGAAAAACTCAATGTTTGGATGATGCCAAGCTTATTTATACTACTTATTTTAATGCTTGGATATTCTTTTAGTATGGATGGTTTTTCTAAAGCAAGTGAGTTTTTATTTTCTCCGGACTTTTCTAAGCTTAGTGTAGGAGCATTTTTAAGTGCATTGGGACTTGCTTGTTTTTCTTTATCTATTGGAGTGGGTTCAATTATAACTTATTCTGCAAGTTTATCTGATAAAACAAATTTTATTACAAGCACTATTAACATTATCATTATTAATATTATTATTGGTATTATGATGGGACTTATTGTATTTACTTTCATATTTGAATTTAATGGAGATCCAGCTCAACAAGGTCCAGGTTTGATTTTTGTATCTTTGATGAGTTTGTTTTCAAATATTGACCCAATTGGCTTTTTACCTTTGGGAAATATTTTAGCTGTGGCTTTTTTTATAGCTTTGTTTTTTGCAGGGATTACTTCAGCAGTTTCCATGATAGAACCTTTAACCTTTTATTTAATCAATTCTTATAATTTTACAAGAAAAAAAGCTTTGATTTTTATAGCTTTCATTGTGTATTTTTTGGGAAGTTTGTGTATTTTATCAGGAATTGAGTGGAGTAAAGATTCTTTAGAATTTTTTGGAAAAAGTTTTTTTGATATATTAGATTTTATTGCTTCAAATTTAATGATGCCTTTAGGTGGATTATTTGGTGCAATCTTTGTAGGTTTTGTGCTTAAAAAAGAAGCTTTACAAACTTTATTTTATCCTTATATGAGGGGTAAATACTTTGAGTGTTGGTATTTTTTTGTAAGATATATCTCGCCTTTAGCTGTGATTTTAATCATGGTAAAACAATTATTTTTTTAAGGTTAAAAGATGAATGAAAAATTTTCTAAAATAGGCTTTGTATTAGCGGTAGCAGGTTCAGCTGTTGGACTTGGAAATGCTTGGAAATTTCCAACTTTAGTGGGTAACAATGGCGGTTCAGCTTTTGTGGTGGTATATTTACTTTTAACCTTGGGTGTGGCTTTTGTGATATTTTTAGCTGAACTTAGTATAGGAAAACTTAGTGAAAAAGATCCTGTAAATGCTTATCATACTTTAGCGCCAAAAAATAAAAGAGCATGGTCGCTCGCAGGATTTTTTATGCTTGGTGCTATTATTCTAGTGTCTTTTTATAGTGTTGTTATAGGTTGGATAGCAAAATATGCTTATTTTGGGTTTTTTGAATTACCTAAAGATACAAATGAAGCAGGCGCTATTTTTGGAAATTTACTTTCTAATGATGTTTTATCTCAATTTATATGTTTTACTTTTGTGTTTATAGTTATTTTTTATGTAGTATCAAAAGGTGTTAAAAGTGGTATAGAAAAACTCAATGTTTGGATGATGCCAAGCTTATTTATACTACTTATTTTAATGCTTGGATATTCTTTTAGTATGGATGGTTTTTCTAAGGCAAGTGAGTTTTTATTTGTACCTGATTTTTCAAAATTAAGTGTTAATTCTATATTAGATGCACTAGGGCTTGCATTTTTTAGTATGTCTTTAGGTGTATGTGTGATTTTAACTTATGCAGCAAGTTTACCTGATAAAACAAATTTTATAAGTAGTGCTTTAAATATTATCATTATTAATACTATCATTGGTTTGATGATGGGACTTATTGTATTTACTTTTATATTTGAATTCGGAGCTGATCCTACTCAACAAGGTCCAGGACTTATATTTATATCATTAACAACGCTTTTTGCAAAGTTAGGATTTTTGGGAAATGTTTTAGCCATAGCCTTTTTTATAGCTTTATTTTTTGCAGGGATTACTTCGGCTATTTCTATGATAGAACCTTTTACTTTTTATCTTATAAATCGTTATCAAATTTCAAGAAAAAAAGCTTTGGTTTTTGTGGGTATGATTGTTTATTTTCTTGGAAGTTTATCTATACTTTCTTTTTATCATGTAAGCGCGCCAAGTTTAAATTTCTTTGGGAAAAGTTTTTTTGATATTTTAGACTTTTTCATACAAAATTTATTAATGCCAATTTCTGCTTTAATTACAGCATTTTTTGTGGGTTTTGTGCTTAAAAAAGAAGCTTTACAAACTTTATTTTACCCATTTATGCGTGGGATATATTTTGAAATTTGGTATATCTTTTTAAGATACATTTCTCCATTAGCGGTTATTTTAATCATGGCTAGACAGCTTTTTTTCTAAGGTGTTAAAATGAATGATAAATTTTCTAAAATAGGTTTTGTATTAGCAGTAGCAGGTGGAGCTATAGGGCTTGGAAATGCTTGGAAATTTCCAACCTTAGTAGGCCAAAATGGTGGTTTTGCTTTTGTGCTTTTGTATTTGCTTTTGACTATTAGTATAGGATTTTGTGTATTTTTGGCTGAAATTGCTATGGGAAGATTAAGTCAGAGTGATCCTGTAAATGCTTATAAAAGCTTAGCAACTAAATATGCTCAAAAATGGAAATTTGCTGGATTTTTTATGCTCGGTGGAATTTTTGTATTATCTTTTTATCTTGTTATTATGGGTTGGGTTTTAAAATACATGATAACTTCGATTTATTATCTACCTAGTAATACTCAAGAAGCAGGAGCTTTATTTGGAAATTTAATACAAAATAGTATTTTAGAAAGTAGTTTGTATTTTTTAATTGCTTTTTTTCTTACCTTGTTTGTTGTTTCAAGAGGGGTTAAAAGTGGTATAGAAAAACTTAATGTTTGGATTATGCCAAGTTTGTTTATTATGCTTGTTTTAATGCTAGTATATTGTTTTTTTCAAGATGGTTTTAAGGAAGCTTTTGTTTATTTGTTTTATCCTGATTTTACCAAGCTTAGTTTAAACTCTGTTTTAACAGCTTTAGGTCTTGCTTTTTTTACTTTATGTTTAGGTATAGGTTGTATTACCACTTATGCAGCCTCTTTAAAAGACGATACAAATTTAATTACAAGTTCGGCCATAATTGTGCTTTTAAATATCAGTATAGGTTTGATGATGGGACTTATTGTATTTACTTTTATATTTAAATTTAATGCTAATCCTGCAGAAGGAGCTGGGCTTGTATTTATATCTTTAACGACTTTATTTTCTAATTTAGGTGCTATCTTTGGACATTTTTTAGCTTTTTATTTTTTCTTAGCTTTATTTTTTGCAGGGATTACTTCAGCAGTTTCTATGATAGAACCTTTTACTTTTTATCTTGTAAATGAATATAAAATTTCAAGAAAGAAAGCTTTGGTTTTTATAGGCTTTGTAGTTTTTCTTTTGGGAATGAGTTGTATTTTATCTTTTAGTGCTAATTATGGGGCTAGCTTTAGTTTTTTTGGTTTAAGTTTTTTTGATATTTTAGATAAATTAACTTCTAATTTTATGCTCCCACTTGGAGCTATTGCAAGTGCTATTTTCGTAGGATTTTTTGTGGAAAAAATAAAAATTTACAATTTATTTTCTAAGTTTATGAGTAGAAGTATTTTTGAAGTATGGTATTTTTTACTTAGATTTGTTGCACCTATTGCGATTATTATCATTATGTTAAATCAAATTTTATAAATTTATTTTTTAAGAAAGTAGAGTTATAATTGCAAAGATGTAAAAATAAGGAAAAATTATGGCTAAAAAGTTAATTGATGTGATGGATACCACATTTAGGGATGGTTTTCAATCTGTTTATGGTGCTAGAGTTTTAATGAATGATTTTTTTCCTGCCCTAGAAGCAGCTAAAGAAGCAGATATTAAGCATTTTGAATTTGGTGGTGGAGCTAGATTTCAAAGTTTATTTTTTTATTTGAACGAAAATGCTTTTGAAATGATGGATAAATTTAGAGCCATCGTTGGAAAAGATGCAAATTTACAAACTCTTGCAAGAGGGGTTAATACCGTAGCACTTGATACAGGTAGTAAAGAAATTATCAATTTGCATGCAAAAATGTTTGCAAAACACGGCGCAACTACAATAAGAAATTTTGATGCATTAAATGATGTAAATAATTTAAAATTTAGTGGAGAATGTATAGTTAAACATGGCTTAAAACATGAAATTACCATTACTTTAATGGATTTACCTCCAAAATGTAAAGGTGCGCATGATGTGCCATTTTATGAAAGAATTTTAAAAGAAATCCTACAAGCTCAAATTCCTTTTGATAGTATTTGTTTTAAAGATGCAAGCGGAACTTCAAATCCAAATAAAATTTATGAAGTTATTAAAATGGCTAGAAAAAACCTGCCTGAAAATATGCATATAAGATTACATACGCATGAAACCGCAGGGGTAAGCATAGCATGCTATTTAGCGGCTTTAGAAGCAGGTGTTGATGGTATAGATTTAGCTGCAGCTCCTGTTAGTGGCGGTACTTCTCAACCTGATATTTTAACAATGCTTCATGCTCTAAAAGGAAGCAATTTTGATCTTGGTTTGGATGAAGAAAAAATTTTAAAATATGAAGAAGTGTTAAAAGATTGTTTAAAAGATTATTTTCTACCACCTGAAGCAACAGCGGTAAATCCTTTAATACCTTTTTCACCTATGCCAGGTGGAGCATTAACTGCTAATACACAAATGATGAGAGATAATAATATTTTAGATAAATTTCCTCAAGTTATAAAAGCCATGCAAGAAGTGGTAGAAAAAGGTGGTTATGGTACTTCTGTTACTCCTGTATCGCAGTTTTATTTCCAGCAAGCTTTTAATAATGTAATGTTTGGTCCTTGGAAAAAAATTGCAGATGGATATGGAAAAATGGTTTTAGGATATTTTGGAAAAACTCCCGTTGCTCCAGATCCTGAAGTAATTAAGCTTGCAAGCGAGCAATTAAAATTAGAACCAACTACAAAATTAGCTACAGATATCGCTGATGCAGATGAGAGTAAAAGTATAGCTTATATTAAAAACTTATTGGAAAAAGAAAATTTAGAAACAAGTGAAGAAAATATTTTTATCGTTGCAGCTTGTAAAGAAAAAGGTATAGCTTTCTTAAAAGGTGAAGCTAAGGTTAATGTTAGAAAAAATAGCAAATTAAAACCAAGTCTTATCAATGAAAATCAATTTACCGTTTCAGTTAATGGTAATAAATATCATGTGGAAGTAAGTGCAGGCTTTGATAGAGATGTTAATGTTAAAAGTGCTGTAAAAGTAAGTGCAGATAATGCAAAAGTTGCAAAAACTCAAGTAAATGATAATGCTATTGTTGCAAGTATGAATGCAAATGTATTTAAAATTTTAGTTAAAGAAAATGATAGTGTAAAGGCAGATCAAGTTGTAGCTGTACTTGAAGCTATGAAAATGGAAATTGAGATTAGTGCAAGTAAAGATGGAGAAATTGCAGAACTTTTAGTAAATGCTGGTGAGAGCGTAAGTGAAGGTCAAGCTTTAATGACTTATAAATAAGGAGGTAAAGATGAAAGGTTTAGAAAATTTAGGCTTAGAAAATATCGGACAAGTTTTTCACAATCTTAGTTATGATGAGCTTTTAAAGCACGAAAAAAACAACAATGAAGGTGTATGTACTAAAAATGGTACCTTTAGTGTGGATACGGGAATTTTTACCGGAAGAAGCCCTAAGGATAAATATTTTGTAAAACAAGATCCTTCACAAAAATATATTGCTTGGGGTAAAATTAACCAACCTATTAGCGAGGAATTATTTGAAAAACTTTTAGCAAAAGCTAAAAAGCAGCTTAGTAATAGTGACATTTATATCCAAGATGCATATTGTGGTGCTTCGTTAAAAAGTCGCAAAGCTGTGCGTTTTGTAACACAAATTGCTTGGCAAGCGCATTTTGTAAAAAATATGTTTATTCGTCCAAAAGAAGAAGAGCTTGGTGAGTTTAAACCTGATTTTGTGGTGTATAATGCTTGCAAATGTGTGAATGAAGACTATGAAAAAGATGGTTTAAATTCAGAAGTTTTTGTCATTTTTAACATAGAAAAAAATATAGCAGTAATTGGTGGGACTTGGTATGGCGGAGAGATGAAAAAAGGAATTTTTTCTATGATGAATTACTGGCTTCCGCTAGAAAATAAACTTCCTATGCATTGTAGTGCTAATGTTGGAGAAAAAGGTGATGTGGCGCTTTTCTTTGGACTTAGCGGTACAGGTAAAACTACTCTTTCAACCGATCCAAAAAGAAAATTAATAGGCGATGATGAGCATGGTTGGGATGATGAGGGTGTGTTTAATTTTGAAGGAGGTTGTTATGCAAAATGTATTAACCTTGACCCTCAAAGTGAGCCAGAAATTTATGGAGCTATAAAGCAAAATGCACTTTTAGAAAATGTAGTTTTAAAAGATGATTTAAGTGTTGATTTCAATGATGGTTCTAAAACTGAAAATACTAGAGTTTCTTATCCGATAGAACATATTTTAAATCACGAGCCAAGTCTTAGCGCAGGTCATCCTAGTAATATTATTTTCCTTTCAGCAGATGCTTTTGGTGTTTTACCTCCGGTTAGTAAACTTAGTAAAGAACAAGCAATGTATTATTTTCTAAGTGGTTATACTGCAAAAGTAGCAGGAACTGAAAGAGGTATTACTGAGCCTGTTGCGACTTTTTCAGCTTGTTTTGGAGAAGTGTTTTTGCCATTACACCCAACTGTTTATGCAAAACTTTTAGGTGAAAAAATCAGCAAGCATAATGTGAATGTTTATCTAGTAAATACCGGTTGGAGCGGTGGAGCTTATGGTGTAGGCAAAAGAATGAGTATAAAAGCTACTAGAGCTTGCATTAATGCGATTTTAGATGGTAGTATACAAAATTGTGAGTTTGAAAATTATGATTTATTTAATCTTGCAGTTCCAAAAGAATTAGCAGGTGTAGAAAGTAAGCTATTAAATCCTATTAATACTTGGGAAGATAAAAAAGCTTATGATGAAACCAAATTAAAGCTTGCAAAAATGTTTATAGAAAATTTTAAACGCTATGAAGATGTAAAAGAAGGAGCAGAATTTAAATTAGCTGGTCCTGCTATCTAAAAAGAGTTAAGCTCTTTTTAGAATAGTGATTCAGGATTGATTTGGGTTTCTTTGTTTTTTGGAAGCTCAAATCCACCTAACATATGAAAATGTAAATGAAAGACTTCTTGCCCGCTATTTTTTCCACAATTTGTGATTAATCTATATCCACTTTTATCAAGTCCTAAAAGAATAGCTAGTTCTTGAATGAATTGTGTCATTTCACTCATTAATTCAGGTCTTAATTCTTGAAAGTTTTCAAAATGTTCTTTTGGAATGATTAAAATATGAATAGGTGCTTTAGGATTAATATCATGAAAGGCTAAAAATTTTTCACTTTCTAAAACTTTATTAGCAGGGATTTTTCCTTCTATGATTAGTTCAAATACGGTTTTTTCTCTCATTTAATAGTCCTTTTTTTTGTTATTTTTGCTAATTTTAAATAATTTTACATTAGAATGTTTAAAAAAAATTTAGTTGGAGCTAAAATTGCAAGATATGATAAAAAAAATTGCTTCTGCAAGTACTTTAGCAGAACTTGAAAATATAAAAGTAAGTGTTTTAGGAAAAAAAGGTATTTTGACTTTGGAATTTGCAAAGTTAAAAGATTTGCAAGGTGAAGAAAAAAAAGAATTTGCTAATGGTTTAAATAAAGCAAGAGATGAATTTAATGAAGCTTATCAAGTAAAATTAAAAGAATTGGAAGAAAAAGCTTTAAATGAAAAAATGAAACAAGATGTGCAAGATTTTAGCTTTTTTGATGAAACTTCAAATGCAGGTGCTTTGCACCCAATCATGCAAACTATGGATAAAATCATAGAATATTTTACAGCTTTAAATTTCAGCATAGAAAAAGGGCCTTTGATTGAGGATGATTTTCATAATTTTGAAGCATTAAATTTACCACAAAATCATCCTGCAAGAGATATG
The DNA here is from genome assembly GCF_025771685.1 of Campylobacter sp. IFREMER_LSEM_CL2194. Classification (NCBI taxonomy): domain Bacteria; kingdom Pseudomonadati; phylum Campylobacterota; class Epsilonproteobacteria; order Campylobacterales; family Campylobacteraceae; genus Campylobacter; species Campylobacter sp. IFREMER_LSEM_CL2194. The sequence goes on along the minus strand of NZ_JAKMQS010000002.1, from coordinate 37,769 downwards.
CAAGATACTTTTTATTTTGAAGATAAAACCTTGCTTAGATCCCAAACTTCTCCAGTTCAAATTAGAACTATGCTATCTCAAAAACCACCTATTAGAATGATAGCACCAGGTGCAGTTTTTAGAAGAGATTTTGATATTACCCATACACCTATGTTTCATCAAGTGGAAGGACTTGTGGTAGAAGAGGGTGATAAGGTAAATTTTGCAAATTTAAAAGATATGCTAGAGCATTTTTTAAAACATATGTTTGGTGATGTAAAAGTGCGTTTTAGACCTAGCTTTTTTCCTTTTACAGAGCCATCTGCTGAAGTAGATATTTCTTGTGTATTTTGTAAAGGTTGTGGATGTAGGGTTTGTAAGCAAACAGGATGGCTTGAAGTTTTAGGATGCGGTGTTGTTGATCCTAATGTTTATAAATTTGTTGGTTATAAAAATGTAAGTGGCTATGCTTTTGGTTTGGGTGTGGAGCGTTTTGCTATGCTTTTACATAAAATTCCTGATTTGCGTTCTATGTTTGAAGGTGATTTAAGATTATTGGAGCAATTTAGATGATTATTAGTAGAAATTGGTTAAATGAATGGATTGATTTAAGTGAAATATCGACGCAAACTATAGTAAATACTTTAAATTCTATAGGATTAGAAGTTGATAGTTTCAAAAGTGTCAAAGCTCCCCAAAAAGTTGTAATAGGTAAGGTTTTAGAAAAAGTTAAACATGAAAATTCAGATAAATTGAATATTTGCAAAGTAGATGTTGGGAATGAAATTTTACAAATTGTTTGTGGTGCAAAAAATGTTGATAAAGATCAATTTGTAGCCGTATCTTTAGTGGGTGCAGTGCTTCCAAATGGACTTGAGATAAAACCTGCCAAACTTAGAGGTGTTGAATCTATGGGTATGATTTGCTCTTCTAGTGAGCTTGGTTTTGGAAAAAGCAATGAAGGCATTATGGTTTTAGATGAAAGCATGGGAGAATTAGTTCTAGGAAAAGCCTTAAATGATTATGATTTGTTTAATGATGAATTAATTGAAATAGAACTTACTCCAAATCGTGGAGATTGTTTGAGCTTATATGGTGTTGCTAGAGATTTAAGCGCAGCACTTGATTTAAATTTAAAAGAATTAAATCCTTTAAAAGAAAGTGAAAATAGCGTAGGTATAGGAAGAATACTAAGTGTTAAAAATCAGAGTGATGTTGAAGGCTTTTTTGCTTATAAAGCATTAGAGATTAAAGAAGAATTTAAGCTAAATATTACGATACAAATTCGCCTTGCCTTGATTGAAGCATACAAAAATAATAACATAGAAAATCTTTTAACATATGCAACTCATGCAAGTGGAGTGATTTTTTGTGCTTATGATTTTCATAAACTTTGTCAAGATTGTCAAATCGATGAAAAGATTGTTTTAGAAATTAAAACTCAAGAACATGGAGAATATGGAGTTTATTATAAAGATGAGTTGATTGCTTTAGCGGGTATAGAGCAAGAAGATAAATTTAAAATTAATGATGAGAGCAAAATCATCATTATAGAAGCAAGTTATACTCATCCTCAAACTATAGCAAATGCAATAGCCTTTTATAAAAAGAAAAATGACACTATATATCGTTCTTTAAGAGGTAGTGAACCTAAGCTTTCTTTGGGAATGGAGTATTTATTTAATGAGTGCTTGAAAATTAGCACGATGAGTGTTTTTTCTGGAAGTCAACAAGTTTTTAAAGAAAATGAAGCAAATATTATTGGTATTTTTGGTGCAGAGATTGATAAAATCATTGGTATGCCTATAGATAAAAATAATTTAGTAAAAATTCTTAAAAAACTAGGCTTTGAAATAAGTGTGGTAAATGATGAGCAATTTAATATCAAAATCCCACTTCATCGCAGTGATATAGCAAATATAGCTGATATTAGTGAAGAAATAGTAAGAATTATTGGCATTGATAATATCCCATCAAAAGCTTTAGAATTTAAAGAAAAAAATCGCCTAAATCAAGTATATTTTGATTATCAAGAGCTTAAAAATTTAAGATTAAAAGCAAGTAGTAATGGGTATTTTGAAAGTGTGCATTATGTTTTAGATAATGAAGAAGAATTAAGTCAATTAGGATTTAAATGCATTAAAAATAAGCTTATTAATCCTATCACCAATGAGCTTAATACTTTAAGAAGCACTTTGATAAATCATCTTTTAAATGCAGCAAGTTTTAATTTAAGAAATTCAAAAAAGAAAATCAAACTTTTTGAATGTGGTAGTGTTTTTGATGAGTTTTCAAATGAGCATGCTAAATTTGCGATGATCTTTAGTGGCTGCAAAGAAGAAGCTAAAATCACAAATAAGGCCAAGCCTGTTTTAGTGGATTTTTATACTTTTTTAGCAGAATTAAAAAGCATTATAGGTGAGTTTAGTTTGCAAAAATCAGAATACGCATTTTTAAGCCCATATGAGCAAGCAAATGTATATAAAAACGGTAAACGTATAGGTTTTGTAGGTAGAGTGCATTTAAGTATAGAAAATAAAAGAGATCTGGTTAAAACTTATATTTGCGAGCTTGATTTAGAAGGCTTAAAACAAGACTTTAAAACCGCTAAAGCTTATTCTAAATTTCCATCTATGAGCAGGGATTTAAGTATAGTTATACCTAAGGGTTTTGAATATGAAAAAATCAAACACACTATTACTAAATTAGATATTGAAAGATTAGAAAGTTTTAGAGTGGTAGATTTATATACAGATGAGAATTTAGGCGATTTTTATAGCTTGACTATTAATTTAGTATTTAGAGATTTTGAAAAAACCTTAGAAGATAATATTATCCTTGAATATATTGATAAAATCATCAAAGCTTTAGATGATGAGCATGGTTTAAAACTTCGATGAAAATCAGTCCTATTGGTTCTTTTAGAGCAGAGCTTGAAGATATAGCTTCTGATAAGTCTATATCTCATCGCTTTGCTATTTTTTCTTTACTCACTCAAGGAACTTGTAAGATTAAAAATTATTTAAAAGCACAAGATACTTTGCATACTTTAGCAATTATTCAAGCTTTGGGAGCTGAGGTTGAAGAAATTGATGGATTAATTTATATTAAAGCTCCAAAATATATAAAATCTCCAAATTGTGTTTTAGATTGTGGAAATTCAGGTACAGCTATGAGACTTTTAATAGGTCTTTTAAGCGCTATTGAAGATGAAATTTTTGTACTTAGTGGGGATTGTTATTTAAATGCTAGGCCGATGAGACGTGTAAGCGAGCCTTTGATGAGTTTAGGGGCTAAAATTTATGGAAGAGCTAATGCAAATTTAGCACCTATTTGTATACAAGGAGCTAAGTTAGAAGGTTTTGATTTTAGTAGTAATATTGCTTCAGCTCAGGTAAAATCGGCTTTAATTTTAGCAGCTTTATTTGCCAAAAAAGAAAGTTATTTTAAAGAAATTGAGCTTTCAAGAGATCATAGTGAGATTATACTTAATAAAATGGGAGCTTGCATTGAATATTTAAATGAGGAAAAAACTTTTATCAAAATAAATCCTTTAAAAGAAAAATTAAAAGCATTTGAAGTATGTGTGCCAAATGATCCATCATCGGCATTTTATTTTGCCTTAGCTACTTGTATTTTACCTCATTCAAAAGTAGTTTTAAAAAATGTTTTGTTAAATAAAACACGTATTGAAGCCTTTAAAATTTTAGAAAAAATGGGTGCAAAAATCACTTATAATATTATCAATGAAGACTTTGAGAGTATTGGAGAAATTTACGTTGAAAGTGCGCCTTTAAAGGCGGTAAATGTGAGTGAAAATATCGCATGGTTGATTGATGAAATTCCAGCTTTAGCCATAGCTTTTGCTTGTGCAAAGGGAAAAAGCGTTATAAAAAATGCTAAAGAATTGCGCGTAAAAGAAAGCGATAGAATCAAATCAATTGTATTAAATTTGCAAAAATGTGGCATAAAGGTAAAAGAATTTGAAGATGGTTTTGAAGTAGAAGGTGGCGAAGCTAAAAGTGCTAAAATAGAAAGCTTTGGAGATCATAGAATTGCGATGAGTTTTTTAATTTTAGGTTTAAGATGTGGAATGGAAGTAGATGATAGTGAATGTATTAAAACTTCTTTCCCAAATTTTATTGAGATTTTAAAGCAAATAGGAGCTAAAATTGGAGATTGAACTAGCAAAAAGCTATGGATTTTGTTTTGGGGTAAAAAGAGCTATTAAAAAGGCTGAGCAGATTAAAGATGCAGCTACCATAGGTCCTTTAATTCATAACAATGAAGAAATCACAAGACTTTGGAAAAATTATAATGTTAAAACATTAAATGATATCAATGAATTAAGCACAGAAAAAAAAGCTATCATTAGAACTCATGGTATTACAAAGCAAGATTTGGAAAAATTAAAGCAAAAAGATATAGAAATTTTTGATGCAACTTGTCCTTTTGTGACTAAACCTCAAAAAATTTGTGAGCAAATGAGCAATGAAGGCTATGAAGTTGTGATTTTTGGAGATGAAAATCATCCTGAAGTAAAAGGGGTGAGAAGTTATGTAAGTACTAAGGCTTATGTAGTGCTTGATGAAAAAGAATTACTTGATATTAAATTGCCTTCTAAAATTGCAGTGGTATCACAAACTACAAAAAAGATAGAAAAATTTATGGAGATTGTGAATTTTTTAATGCTTAGAGTTAAAGAAGTGCGTGTTTTTAATACCATATGTGATGCGACTTTTAAAAATCAAGAAGCAATCAATGAGCTTGCTAAAAAAAGTGATGTAATGATAATAGTTGGAGGAAAAAATTCAGCTAATACTAAGCAACTTTTTTTGATAGCAAAAAACTACTGTGAGAATAGTTATTTAATCGAAAATGAAAAAGAGATTCAAAAAGAATGGTTTAGTGGCAAAGAAAAATGTGGTATTAGTGCAGGTGCTTCTACACCAGATTGGGTGATTGACTTGGTTTTGGAAAAAATCAAAGAATACACCAAAATTAACTAAGTTTAAAGAAAACAATACTATAATCAAGAATTAAAATTTAAAACAAAGGACCACGATGAGCGAGGTGAACAAAAAAGTTCAAAACAGACTAGAGGATATTATCATAGAAGAAGATTTTGAGCAAATGCTTGAAGAATCTTTTAAGTCTGATGAGGAGGCAACTACACAGGGTATAATTGTCGCGATTAAAGGCGATGAAGTATTTGTAAATGTAGGGCAAAAATCAGAAGGTATTTTAGCAATGGAAGAAATTCAAAACGACAAAGGCGAATTTATCTTCAAAGAAGGCGATACATTAGAAGTTGCTATAGTGGGTTCTCGCGGTGGCAGATCTTTACTTTCTCATAAAAAAGCTTTAAGAAAGCAAAAAGTTAAAGAATTCATTGATAATTATAAAGATGATGAAAGCATGTTTGATGTAAAAATCATTGGTAAAAATAGAGGTGGCTTTGTGGCTGTGGATGAAAATGGAGTAGAATTTTTCTTGCCAAAATCACAAAGTAGCTTTAAAGATTCAAATAACATCATCAATAAAACTTTCAAAGTTAAAATCATCAAAATAGATAAAGAAGCTCAAAGCATAGTAGTTTCTAGAAAAAAAATAGTAGACGAGGAAAGAAAAAAACGCAAAGAGATTATCTCAAATGTGTTAAATCAAGAAGAAATTATAGAAGGTATTGTTAAAAAAATCACCACCTATGGTATGTTTGTTGATGTAGGCGGTGTTGATGGTTTGGTTCACTATAGTGAAATTTCTTACAAAGGGCCAGTAAATCCTAGTTCATTGTATAATGAGGGCGATAAGGTTCCTGTAAAAGTGATTAAATATGATAAAGATAAAAAACATCTTTCTTTATCTATCAAACTTGCTATGCCTGATCCTTGGGATGAAATTAAAGATGGTTTAGAGGTTGGTGACACTATTAAGGTTACAGTTTCAAATATAGAGCCATATGGTGCTTTTGTTGATTTGGGAAATGATATAGAAGGATTTTTACATATAAGTGAAATTTCTTGGGATAAAAATGCTAAAAATCCAAAAGATTATATTAGCGAAGGTCAAGAGCTTGATGTGGAAGTAATTGAGATTAATGCTAAAGAAAGAAGACTTAGAGTTTCTTTAAAAAATTTATTAGCAAAACCTTTTGATGAGTTTTTAAAATCACATAAAGTAGGTGATGTGGTAAAAGGTAGCGTTACTTCTGTGACTAATTTTGGCGCCTTTGTAAAAATTGCAAACTTAGAAGGTTTATTGCATAATGAAGACGCTTCATGGAATAGAAACGATAAATGTAAAGATATGTATAAAGTTGGTGATGTTGTAGAAGTTAAAATCATCAAGCTAGATAAAGAAAATCAAAAAATTTCTTTAAGTACTAAAGAATTGCAAAAAAGTCCTGTGCAAGTTTATGCGCAAAAACACCAAGTGAATGATATTATCTCAGGAAAAATTAGAGATATTAAAGATTTTGGAGTTTTTGTAGAGCTTGAAGAGGGTGTTGATGCGCTAATCCACAAAGAAGATTTAGGTAATATTGATTTTTCAAGTTTAAAAGTAGGCGATACAATAGAAGCTTTAATTGTTTTCATTGATGAAAAGAAAAATAGAATTCGTTTAAGCGTAAAAAGTCTTGCAAGAATGAAAGAAAGAGAAGCGTTAAATGAAATCAATGATAATGATAAAGTAACTTTAGGTGATATTATCAAAGATCAACTTTCATAATAACAAATGAAAAAATATACCCTTTATGGTATTTTAGGCTTTTTAAGCCTAGCTTTGATTGTTGCTTTTGTTTTTATGGTGAGATATGTAAATGTTGGAAATTTACCTATCTCACAAAATGTTAAATATTCTTTTGATGAGATAAAAAAAGAATTGCCACAAACTTGGCAAGATAAGCTTTCAAATCTTAAAATTAATGATTTTTCTCCAGCAGCGAATGAATTTTATATGAGTTTTAATATGGATGATTCTGTAGTAAAACCAAAACAAAAATTTTATATGCTCGATGTAAATAAAAACGATGTTTATTCTATGTTTTGTTTAAAGCAAACTTTGCATTCTTTTTTTATCAAATACACTTTAACACAAAGCAAAGATGAAGTGGCAATTTATTTAGATACAAATAATGAAAAAGTTTTAAACGCACTGATCGACAAATTAAAAATTTACAACATAAATGCAAAATTAAAGGAGGTTTGGTTATGAAAAAAATTATTGTATGTGATGCAATATTAGACAAAGGTGTGGAGCTTTTAAGAAAAGCTGATGATGTAGAACTTATTGAAGCAGCGCATTTACCTAAAGATGAGCTTTTAACAAAATTAAGTGATGTAGATGTAGCTATTACTAGAAGTTCAACAGATGTGGATTTGAAATTTATCAGTGCATGTTCTAATTTAAAAGCTTTAGTTAGAGCAGGTGTTGGGGTTGATAATGTTGATATAGATGAATGCTCTAAAAAAGGCATTATAGTTATGAATGTACCAACGGCTAATACTATAGCAGCAGTCGAACTTACTATGAATCATCTATTATGCTCTGCAAGATCTTTTGTAAATGCTCATAATTTTTTAAAAATACAAAGAAGATGGGAAAGAGAAAAGTGGTATGGTGTTGAACTTATGAACAAAACTTTAGGGGTTATAGGTTTTGGCAATATAGGTTCAAGAGTAGCTGTACGCGCAAAAGCTTTTGGTATGAAAGTTATAGCTTATGATCCTTATGTGGTAGCTTCTAAAATGACTGATTTGGGTATTGAATGTGTGAATTCTTTAGATGTAATCTTAACTCAAAGTGATTTTATTACCATACATACACCAAAAACAAAAGAAACAACAGATATGATTTCTTTTGAAGAAATTTCTAAAATGAAAGATGGCGTAAGATTGATAAATTGTGCCAGAGGTGGTCTTTATAATGAAGATGCATTGTGTGAGGGATTAAAAAGTGGTAAAATAGCTTGGCTTGGTATCGATGTGTTTAATAAAGAACCAGCAACTAATCATCCATTTTTAGACTTTGAAAATGTTTCTGTGACTTCTCATCTTGGTGCAAATACCTTAGAAAGTCAAGAAAATATAGCTATCCAAGCATGCGAGCAAGCTTTAAATGCTGCAAGAGGAATTTCTTATCCTAATGCTTTAAATTTACCGATTAAAACTGAAGATTTACCAAGTTTTGTAGCACCTTATATTGAGCTTATTTCTAAAATGGGCTTTTTGGCTGCTCAGCTTGATAAAACTCCTATTAAGGCTATTAAACTTGAGAGCGAAGGACAAATTAGCGAGTATAATGAGTCTTTGCTAACTTTTGCAACAGTGAGTGTTTTAAGAGGAATTTTAGGTGAAAATATTAATTATATTAACGCACATTTTGTAGCTAAAGATAAGGGCGTGGAGCTTTCTTCTTGTATTTTACCAAGTAGTGGTTATAGTAATAAAATCACCATAAAGGTAATCACAGATAATTCTAACCTTTCTATTTCAGGAACTATTTTTGGTGAAAATGAACAAAGGATAGTAGAGTTAAATGGTTTTGATGTAGATTTTAAACCAAAAGGGAAAATGATAATTTTAAATAACAATGATATACCAGGAGTTATTGCTAATGTTAGCGGAATTTTAGCTAAAAATAATGTTAATATAGCTGATTTTAGACTTGGTAGAAATGGTTTTGGAAAAGCTTTAGCTGTGATTTTACTTGATGCAAAAATTTCAAAAGCTTTGCTTGAAGAATTAAGAGCTGTTGATGCTTGTATTTTTGCAGAATATGCAGAAATTTAAGGCTTTTTATAAGCCTTAATTGTTACAATTATTTTTTAATTTTAAAATTAAGGAAAATATATGGCTTCTTATGGAATGGGAGATTTAAAAAAAGGTTTAAAAATAGAAATTGATGGTATTCCTTTTAAAATCGTAGAATATCAACACGTAAAACCAGGAAAAGGTCCTGCTTTTGTACGTATTAAAATTAAATCTTTTATCGATGGTAAGGTTTTAGAAAAAACTTTCCATGCAGGAGATAAATGTGAATCTCCAAATTTAGAAGAAAAACAAATGCAATATCTATACGATGATGGTGAAAATTGTCAATTTATGGATACTCAAACTTATGAGCAAGTTGCAATTAGCGATGAAGATGTGGGTGAAGCTAAAAAATGGATGCTTGATGGAACTATGGTGGATGTTTTATTCCACAATGGAAAAGCAATCGGTGTGGAAGTGCCTCAAGTAATGGAGCTTAAAATTATCGAAACAGCACCAAATTTCAAAGGTGACACTCAAGGCTCAAACAAAAAGCCAGCTACTTTAGAAACAGGTGCAGTAGTGCAAATTCCTTTCCATGTATTAGAAGGGGAAGTAATTCGCGTTGATACTGTGCGTGGAGAGTATATAGAAAGAGCAAATAAATAATCCCTTATTTTAAGGGATTATAAAGTTCTTAATTTATTAATCTCATCTCTAAGCATTGCTGCTTTTTCAAATTCAAGATTTTTAGCTGCTTCTAACATTTGTTTTCTTAATTCTTTTACTATTTTAGCGCGTTCTTTTGCAGGCATTTTTTCAAGTTCTTTGCCTTTACGATAAATTTCTCCTTGCTCAAGTTCATGTTTTAAACTTTCTTCTATATTTCTTTTTACTGAGGTTGGTGTGATGTTGTGTTTTTTATTATAAGCTTCTTGTAAAGCCCTTCTTTTGTTAGTAGTATCGATAGCTTCTTGCATAGATTTTGTGATTTTTTTGGCAAAAAGTAAAACTTTTCCATTGACATTTCTAGCAGCACGCCCCATCGTTTGAATGAGTGCAGTGGTACTTCTTAAAAAGCCTTCTTTATCTGCATCCATAATGGCTATAAGAGAAACTTCAGGTAAATCAAGTCCTTCTCTTAAAAGATTAATCCCGATTAAAATATCAAAAGCACCACTTCTTAAACCACGGATGATTTCATTACGCTCTATTGCATCAATTTCTGAGTGCATGTATTTTACTTTTAAGCCAAGTTCTAAGTAGTATTTACTAAGCTCTTCAGCCATTTTTTTAGTTAAAACGGTTATTAAAACTCTTTCATTGCGTTCTATAACTTTTTTAGCTTCATCGTATAAAATTTCTACTTGATTTTCACTATCTTTGATTTCTATTTTAGGATCTAAAAGCCCTGTTGGACGCATGATTTGATAAAAAATATTTTCTTTGCTTAATTCTAGTTCTAAAGGTGCAGGTGTAGCTGAAACAAATAAAAATTTACAATTTTTATTAATAAATTCATCAAACATCAAAGGTCTATTATCTAAGGCGCTTGGCAAACGAAAACCATAATCAACCAAAGTTTGTTTTCTACTTCTATCCCCTGCAAACATCCCGCGAAATTGTGGTAAAGATACATGAGATTCATCCACAATGACTAAAAAATCTTGATTTTTAATGGCAAAATAATCAAAAAGCGTATAGGGTGTATCGCCGCTCTTAAGCCCTGTTAAATGCAAAGCATAATTTTCAACTCCTTTACACATTCCAGTGCTTTGAAGCATTTCAAGGTCAAATTCTACCCTTTGTTTTAGTCTTTGTGCTTCTACGAGTTTATTTTCATTTTCAAAATAAGCAAGGCGTTCATTTAATTCAGCTTTTATGCCTTTTATAGCCTCTTTAAGCCTAGTCTCACCTACGCTAAATTGACTGGTTGGGTAAAGTATGAATTTTTTTAAATCTTTACCTTTTTTATTTTCTAAGACATTATAATGATACATCGCCTCAAGCTCATCGCCAAAAAACTCAAGCCTAATAGCTTCATCCTCATAATAAGCTGGATATATATCTACTATATCTCCATTTACTCTAAAATCAGCCCTATCAAAGAAATTATCATTGCGTTTATAGCCCATATCTACAAGTTTTTTTAAAAGTTCTTTTTGTGAAATTTGCATATTTAGTTCTAAAATTAAAACCATACCTACATACTCACTTGGATTTCCCAAACCATAATTTGCTGAAACACTAGCTATGCAAATAACATCATCATAACTTAAAAGCGAAGCACTTGCGCTTAGTCTTAATCTTTCTAAGTCTTCATTAGTAGAACTATCTTTTTCTATAAAAACATCCGTTCTTGGTATATAAGCTTCTGGCTGATAATAATCATAATAGCTTATAAAATACTCCACATGATTATTTGCAAAAAAACCTTTAAATTCACTATAAAGTTGCGCACATAGGCTTTTATTGTGACTCATGATAAGAGTAGGCATGTTTAAGTTTTTAATGATATTTGCCATAGTGAAAGTTTTTCCACTGCCTGTAACACCTAGCAAGGTTTGGTATTTATTGCCCGCTTTAATGCTTTTTACTATACCATCAATGGCTTGTTTTTGATCAGGACTTGGCTTAAAATCACTAGTAAGTTCAAACATAAATTTTCCTAACTTGTATTTTTGCTAATTTTACACAAAATTTTTTGTAAAAATTTAAATTTTAAAACAAAAAGCTATGCAAAATTAAATTTTTTTTTGTTACAATTATGTGTTTAAAATACTCTAAATATAAAATCAATAAAGGCAAGAAAATATGTATGATGAAAGAATAATCAACACAATGACAGATAAAGTAAATGAGCTTTTGGCTAAATATAATGAAGTATGTGAAATCAATGAAAATTTAAGAAATGAATTAGTAAGTGTAAAAGCACAAAATGAAGCTAAAAACAATCAAATCGCACGTTTAGAAGAAGAGCTTAAAAGTAAAAATATTGAAAGCGAAGATGTGATCAAAAAAATAGAGGCAGTTCTTGGCAAACAATAACCAAAGAAAAGTTACAATTAATGTCTATGCGAAAGACTTTGTTGTAACATGCAGTAATGAATTTGCAAATCATCTTGAAGATGAAATTGCTTTAATTTCTGGAGGTACAGGCAAGATAGAGCTTGCAAATTTCATTAATGCTTTTGTAAAACTTAGCTACGAAAACTATATCTTAAAAAAAGAACTCAATAAACTTATCAATACTATCGATGAAGAAATAAAATAAATGCAAACAAAAAAAGCTTTTACTTTGATAGAGCTTGTTTTTTGTATGATGATTATTGCTATTCTTAGCGTAATTGCTTATCCGTATTTTTCTTTTGGAAAAAATGATGCTAAACTCATTCAAGTAAAAAGTGAGGTGGAGCTTATCAATACTTCTTTGTCTTTACTTAGAAATCAGTTTTTATTTAAAGAAAGTAAGGATTTTCCAGCAATTTTAGATGAAGCTTTGATAAATAGCGAAAATCAAAAATTATTTGTATGTTCTCATTCTCAAAATCATAAAAATACAAAACAATGCACTTACAGCGTTTTAGAAAAACCAATCATTTCATCTAAAAAATCGTGGATGAAAATAGCAAATACTCAATATAGATTTTTTATAAATTCTAAAAATTACATAGATTTTTCTTATAATAGTGAAAAAGTTTTTTTAGAATGTGTGAGTTTAAATTGTAAGGATTATGGGTTTTGAATTTTTATCAACTTGCTATTAAAGGATATTATTTAGATACCTTAACTTATGAAAGTGAAGAAGAATTTGAAATTTTAGATGAGGTAATAGTTGATCTTGCAAGGAAAAAAAATCTCAAAGCTATAATTTTACAAAAATGTTCAAAGCCTGATTTTAAAACCCAAGCTATAAAGGAAAAAACAGGTTTTAAACTAACGCAATATCAATACGAACTTGCTCAATTTATTGCTTATTATTATGCTAGTAAAATAGCTTTTGTTTTAGGTATGTTTGAAAGCATTAAAGAGTATAAAAATGAAAAAATTCATATAGAAAAAGTACCTAGTTTAAGTAAAAACCAGCAAGAGGCTTTGGAATTTATAAAAACTAAACAAACTAGTTTGCTATTTGGTGATACAGGAAGTGGTAAAACTGAAATTTATATTAGCTTGATAAAAGAATATCTAGAGCAAGGAAAGCAAGTTTTGCTTTTAATGCCAGAAATCGCTCTAACTCCACAAATGCAAAAAAGATTAAAAGTGTATTTTGGCGAGCATTTTTTCTTGTGGCATTCTAAAATTACTAAGAAAAAAAAGCAAGAATATTTGCAAGATTTAGCAAATTCAAAAGCTCTTTTAGTGGTGGGAGCTAGATCGGCTTTGTTTTTACCTTTTAAGAATTTGGGTTTGATTATTATTGATGAAGAGCATGATAATTCTTATAAAGCTTCTAATAATCCAAAAATCAATGCAAGAGATTTGGCTTTATTTGTAGCAAAAAAAATGCATATAAAAGTTCTTTTAGGTTCGGCTACTCCAAGTGTTGTAAGTTTTTATAAACATCCTTGTTTTAGACTTAAAGGAACTTTCTTTGAAAGTAAAAAGCAGTTTTTATACGATGAGAGTGAGCTTAGTGTCTCGTCAAAATTACTTTTAGAATTAAAAATTAGCTTAAGAAATAAAAAGCAAGCCGTGGTATTTTTACCTACAAGGGCAAATTTTAGACAAATTTTATGCAAAGAATGCGCTAATACCATTAAATGCCCTTTTTGTTCTATTGCTTTGAGTTTACATAAAAATAAAAATGCATTAAAATGCCATTATTGTAATTTCACTAAAGAAATCGATCAAATCTGCCCAACTTGCAATGGAGTTATGCTTGAAGCTAAAAAAATGGGCACAGCAGAGCTTTGTGAGCTTTTAGAAAAAGAATTAGCTGAGTTTAATCCTATCATAAAAAGATTTGATAGTGATGAGATTAGCAGTGTAAAAAAGCTTGATATGATTTTAAAAGATTTTAACCAAGAAAAAATTGATATTTTAGTAGGCACTTCCATGCTTGCTAAAGGGCATGATTATCACAACGTGGATTTAAGTGTGATTTTAGGTCTTGATGAGTATTTATTTAGACCTAATTTTAAAGCCTTAGAAGAGACTTTGGCTCTTGCTATGCAAGTAGCAGGTCGTGCAGGTCGAAAGGGTGAGGGTAGGGTGCTTTTACAAACTAAGAATAGATCTTTTTTTGAAAAATATATACAAGATTACGATAGTTTTTTAAAAGATGAATTAAATGCTAGGAGCGGGCTTTACCCTCCATTTAAAAGACTTTTAAGGCTAATTATTGAAGATGAGGATAAAAACAAAGCTTTAAATTTATGTGAATTTATAGCTAATAAAGTTCAAGAATTAAAACAAGTGCAATTAGTAGGCCATGGTGCTTGTGGTATTGAAATGCTAAATAAAAAATGGCGTTTTTATGTATTATTGCGTGCTAATACTCACCAAGAGCTTGTAAAATTTGAGCATTTTGCCTTAAATTTTAAAAATATTACTTGCGATATAGATCCAGTTGATTTTTCTTGAAAAATATATTTATTTATAAATAATTATTATTTTATAATAAAAACAATATTTTATTTTTAATTTTAAATTTATTTTGATAAGAATATACTTTTTTAATTTCTTAAATTTAAAGGAGAGAAAATGAAAAAGTTTAGTTTTCTTACAAACTGTGTACTTTTTGGTGCTTTGTTTAATAATGCTTTAGCTTGCACTACTATTTTAGTACCAAATGAAGCAAGTAAAGATGGCTCTATGTTGGTTGCAAGAAGTGCTGATAGTAAAGCAGATAAAGCACAAGTTTTTCTAATCCACCCAAGAGTTGAAAATCAAAAAGGTATTTATAGCACTAAAACACATCAAGGAATGAATGATTTTACTTACCCTTTACCTACTAAATCTTTTCAATATAGCACTATAGCTAATTGGCAAAGTAAATTACACGGTGCTACTGGTTTTAATGAAATGGGTGTTGGGATAAGTGCTACTGAATCAATTTATGCAAAAGATGAACTTTTAAAATTTGATCCTTATAATGAGAAAAATGGCATTAGCGAAGATGATATTTTGGATGTTTTGCTTCCAAGAATTAAAAGTGCAAAAGAAGGTGTTTTATTATTGGGTGATATTATAGAAAAACAAGGAGTTGCTGAGGGCTTTGGAGTAGCTTTTGTGGATTCTAAAGAAATTTGGTATTTAGAAAGTGCTACAGCACATCAGTGGATGGCTGTAAAAATTCCTAATAATTCGTATTTTGTTAGTGCGAACCAAGGTAGGCTAAAACAACTAAAATTCAACGATGAAAATACCTTGCATTCTAAAAATTTAATAAATTTTGCCATAATACATAAAGCGTATAATCCTAAAGTGGATAAGGATTTTGATTTTTTTAAAGTTTATACAAGAAATGATGATAGAGATTTAACTTATAATTATCCTAGAGTTTGGTGGATACAAAAAATGTTTAATCCATCTTTAAATCAAGATGTAAAAAATGGTGCTAATTTTAATGTGTTTTTACAACCTGAGCAAAAACTTAGTGTGGATGATTTAAAAAAAGCTTTAAGATCGCACTATGATGGAACAAAATATGATCCATATGCAAATTTCAATAAAAATGAAAACATTTACCGTGTTGTGAGTGTGTTTAGAACTTATGAATCTCACATTATGCAAGTTAGGCCGTGGCTTCCTAAAGAAATAGGTAGGTTAAATTATGTCGCAATAGGAATGGCTGATTTGAGTGTGTATTTGCCTTATTATTTTGGTAATGATGAGTTTATTGCAGGATATCAACAAGGAACAAATGAAGCTGATGATAAATCAATTTATTGGATTTATCGCAAGTTGCAAACTCTTGTAATGAGTGATTATAATAAATATGCTCCTATCGTAAAAAATGCTTATGCTAAATTTGAAAAAGACACATCTTTAAAACAAGAAGCTATGGAAAAAGAATATTTAAGTCTTTATAAAAAAGATAAGAACAAAGCAAAGCAAATTTTAGTTGATTTTTCATTACAAAATCAAATGGAAGCTAAAAAACTTACTCAAGATTTAACAAATCAAATTTTTACCCTTTTAACAAGAGATACAGATATAAAATATAAATCTCTTAATAAAAATAAAAAAGATTAATGATATAGCCCATTTTTGGGCTATAATACTCTAAAAATATTTTTAGAGTGATTTTAATGACAAGATACAAAACAAGACAAATAAAAGTAGGTGATGTTTTAATAGGCGGAGATGCTCCTATTTCTGTGCAATCTATGCTTTTTACTAAAACAAGAGATATTGAAGGTTGTTTAGAGCAGCTTAACAGACTTTATTTTGCTGGTGCAAATATAGTGCGTTTAGCCTGTTTGGATATGGCAGATGCAAGAGCTTTAAAAGAAATCAAAGCAAAAAGCCCCTTGCCTTTAATAGTGGATATACATTTTAATCATAAGCTAGCAGTCTTTTGTGCTGAATTTATCGATGGGGTGAGAATTAACCCAGGAAATATAGGCTCAAAAGAAAATATCAAAGAAGTGGTGCAAGCTTGTAAGCAAAGAAAAATTCCTATTAGAATAGGGGTAAATCATGGCTCTATAGAAAAGCAATTTAGCGATAAATATGGTTATAATATAGAGGCTATGCTTGGGAGCGCTTTATATAATATAAAATTACTAGAAGATTTAGACTTTTTTGACATTAAAATTTCTATGAAAACTTCAGATGTGCAAAATACCATAAAAGCTTATGAAGCTCTAAGACCACTTTGTGATTATCCATTTCATTTAGGGGTTACTGAGGCAGGAACTAAATTTCATAGCACGGTTAAAAGCTCGATTGCCTTAGGAAATTTGCTTTTAAAAGGCATAGGCGATACAATGAGAGTTTCTATGACAGGGGAGCTTGAAGAAGAGATTAAAGTAGCAAGGGCTATTTTGCAAGATAGTGGAGTGCAAAAAAGTGGAGTAAATATCATCTCATGTCCAACTTGTGGAAGAATTCAAAGTGATTTGATCAAAGCGATTAAAATAGTAGAAGAAAAAACTAAGCATATTAAAGAGCCATTAAATATAAGTGTTATGGGTTGTGTTGTAAATGCCTTGGGCGAGGCTAAGGGTGCTGATGTGGCGATTGCTTTTGGAAAAAATCAAGGTTTAGTTATAAGACATGGCGAAGTAGTGGCAAAATTAAAAGAAGATGAGCTTGTGGATAGATTTTTACTTGAAGTAGAAGATGAGGTAAAACTTAGAGAAAAAGATTAATTTTTTTCTAAGTAAGTTTTTTGCATATTTTGTAATTTTTTAGAAATTTTTACTTTATAAATACTTGGATTTTGAAGTTTTTTTAGTTTAAAATCCAAACCATCAACACTTTTTTTATGATACTCTTGAATATTTTTTAAGTTAGGAAGCCCATAGATTAATTTTCCATCTTTAAAAATAAGCTCATGTAAATTTTTATATGTATAACCTTGGTAATTTTTGATACTTTCATCATGTGTATATAAAATATCAAAACTTGCTTTATTGTTTTTATAATACCTTATAAGTTTTTTAAAATGTGGCAAGGTTGTTTTGCTTGAGCTTGCGCTGATTTTTATTTTAGGGATGATTTGATTGTTTTTTTCTAATGCAACAAGCTTATAAACAGCTCCAAAAATAGGCGAACTTGCCGAAGTAATAAGCTTTTCTCCAATGCCAAAAGCATCGATTGGAGCTTTGTTTTTTAGTAATTTTTCTATGATAAACTCATCTAAAGTATTACTAGCTATGATTTTGCATTTTGTTAATCCAGCAAGATCTAGTTTTTTTCTAATATATTTAGAGATTTTCAGCAAATCTCCTGAATCAATACGGATGGAATAATTTTGCATAGAATCTTGTGCATTTAACTCATTAAAAATTAAAATAGCATTTTCAATACCTTTTTTATAATCATAAGTATCAATCAAAAGACTTATATTGTCTTTATAAATTTGACAATATGCTCTAAAAGCACTTAACTCATCATCAAACATTTGCACCCAAGCATGAGACATGGTTCCACTAATAGGAATATTAAATTTTTTCCCAGCTAAAGTACAAGCACTTGCATGAAAACCACCTATAAAAGCAGCTCTAGCTCCATTTAAAGCTGCACTTTCTCCATGAGCTCTACGAGAACCAAATTCTAAAAGCAATTTTTCTTTTGCAATTTGAGTAATTCTGCTAGCTTTAGTGGCAATTAGACATTGATGATTTAGGGTTAAAAGTATGAAAGTTTCTAACAATAAAGCCTCTATTATAGGTGCTTTAATAATCATTAAAGGAGTATTAGCAAAAACACATTCACCTTCTTTAACGCTTAGTATATCTCCACTAAATTTTAAAGTTGAAAGGTAGTTTAAAAATTCATCATCAAATTTTTTAGTATTTTTCAAAAAATCTATGTCATCTTTAGAGAAAGAAAAATGATTAATATGATTTATGATTTGTTCTAATCCACAAAAAACAGCATAAGAAGCATTATCAGGAGCTTTTCTAAAAAAAACTTCAAAATAAACAATTTGCTTATGCATATTTTGTTTAAAATAAGCATAAGCCATACTTAGTTCGTAAAAATCACATAATAATGAAGAATTCATATAAGGATTTTTACTAAAAAATTAATCCATTTGGCGACGCAAGAAAGCAGGAACATCAAGCTGAGAAATCACTTCTTCATCAAATCCACCGCTAGCTTTACGTAAATTCATATAGCTATTTTTTTTACTTTCTTCTTGTTCTTTAGCACTTTCTATTTCAGCTTTATCTTCAAAACCTGTAGCAATGATAGTAACTTCAACGCGATCACCCATACTCTCATCAGTCGTTGCACCAAAGATTACTTTTGCGTTTTCATCTGCTATATCGCTAATGCTTTGAGTAGCTTGTGAAATTTCTATCAATGAGCATTCAGGACCAATTTTATAATGGATGATTACGCCTTTAACGCCTTTCATAGTCATGCCGTCTAATAATGGAGATTCTATAGCACTTGATAATGCATCCATGATAGCATTTTCACCTTCTCCATGACCCACGCCCATTAGTGCTAAACCTCTGTGGCTCATAACAGTTCTAACATCAGCAAAGTCAACATTAATATCACCATCTTCTAAAAGGATAGACACCATACCCCTAACAGCTCTAGCTAAAATATCATCAACTAGTTTAAATGCTTCTTTTATACCTGCTTTTTTTGGGAGTATGCTAAGAAGTTTTTCGTTTTGGATTACAATGATAGAATCACTTTCTTTTTTTAATTCAGCTAAACCAGCTTCTGCTAATTTTTTTCTTTGTTTTCCTTCAAATGCAAAAGGCATAGTTACAACTGAAACAGTTAGCGCACCTACTTCTTTAGCAGCTTGTGCTACAACAGGAGCTGCACCTGTACCAGTTCCACCACCAAGTCCTGCTGAAATAAATACTATGTCGCTTTGACTTAAAGCAGCTTTTACTTCTTCAAAACTTTCTCTTGCACTTTCTGCCCCAATTTCTGGTTGCATTCCAGCACCCAAACCTTTGGTTTTTTTCTCACCTAGTTGAATTCTAGTTTTTGCTAAAGATTTAGCTATAGCTTGTGCATCAGTATTAGCTGAAATAAGATCAAGATCATGTAAACCCATATTTACCATATGATCTATCATGTTACCGCCACCGCCACCGCAGCCTATGACTTTTATTTTTGCACCTTTTGCGTGTTGCATTTCTTCCACTA
This sequence comes from Campylobacter sp. IFREMER_LSEM_CL2194, assembly GCF_025771685.1. Taxonomy (NCBI): domain Bacteria; kingdom Pseudomonadati; phylum Campylobacterota; class Epsilonproteobacteria; order Campylobacterales; family Campylobacteraceae; genus Campylobacter; species Campylobacter sp. IFREMER_LSEM_CL2194. The sequence goes on along the minus strand of NZ_JAKMQS010000002.1, from coordinate 18,237 downwards.
GATATTCGCTCATTGTGTCTCCTATTAGAACTGGTTTATTAATTTATTCCAAAATTTATGCATTAAATTCGTTTTTTTATCTTTCTTTGTTTCTATTTTTGCTAATTCTGTTTTTTCATCTTCAAATTCTTTTTGATCTTGAAAAATTTCTTCAAAATCTTTATTTTCTTCTTCGTTTTCATCTATGGTAAGATTTTGTTTGATCTGTTTATTGATAAACTCAGGCTCTCCTTTGTATCTTAGTTTCTCATTAGAATCTAATTCATAAGGAGTAAAATGCCCACCACCATACAAACAAAGACCTATAGCACAGCTATTTTCTGCATCTTCAAAAATTTCTTTAAAACCATCCATAGTATCTTTTTTTGCAGTCGCTATTCTAACAGCTTTATTATCAAAATAAGCTGAAGCAAGCTTGTCAAGTCCTGCAAATTTTGTCATTCCACCTGTTAATACTATACCTGCTCCTGCTTGATTTGCACAAGCATTATCGCTTAGCATTTTAGCTAAAATAATAATAGTTTCTTCAATTCTTGCATAAATTACATTGGATATGACTTCTACTGAAACTTCATTTTTTCTTTTTTCATCACCCATGTATGGAATTTGTATAATTGAGTTTTCATTTTGCGCTAAAGATGCATAATTTAATTTTAGTTTTTCTGCTTCTTTTGGCGGGGTATGTAAAGCTATGGATAAATCATTGGTGATATTTACTGAGCCAATTTGTAAGCATTCATTGTAGCGTATAGAATTACCCGCATGAATGACCATATCGCAAACTGCTCCACCCATATCGATTAAAATAGCACCTAATTCTTTTTCACTATCATCAAAGCAAGCAATAGAAGAAGCATAGCCTGAAAGAACGATGTTATCTACTCTAAGATCAGCAAGCTCCACAGCTTTTTTTAGATTTTTAATATGCACTTCTTGCGAGATTACAATATGCGTAGAAACTTCAAGGCGATTTCCACTCATTCCCAAAGGATCTTCTACATGTTCAAGATCATTTACTTTAAAATTATAAGGTAATACATGAATGATTTCATATCCACTAGGTATATTTGCGGTATGCTTTGCTGTGCTTACTGCTCTGTGAATTTCTTTAATGCCTATTTCATGATTTGGTATATTAACTACACCTATACTATCTACGCTTTTTGCGTAAGCACCTGAAATAGATACAATTACTTTATCATAATGCACGCCTGACATCATTTGTGCATCAGCTACTGCTTCTTCTATGGATTTTGAAGCAAGTTCTATATTAGTAATTGCTCCTTTTTTTATACCATTTGATTTTGATTTTCCAAAACCAATGACTTTTAGTCCTTCTTCGCTTTTTTGTGCTAATATGGCGCAAGTTTGTATTGAGCCTAAATCAATTCCTAAAATATTCAATTTGTATTTCCTTTATAATAGCGTTGAATTGGATATAATTCTATAAGTTTTTTTAATAATTCTTCCTTAAGTAAAGCTTGTTTAGTTTGTTTAGCGCTTTGCTCTATGATAAATTTGTAAATTTCTTCTTTGTTTTTATTTTCTAAAGTTTGTTTTGTGATCTCATAAACTATTGCTTTATCATCAAATAATACATAAGATTTAGCTTTGTTTGAGTCAAATACATGCATTAAAAACTCGCTAAATTCAGTATCATTCATCATATTACCCACTTTTGCATTTTTGCTTGAGTCACGGCTATAAGTACCTATGTCTATACCTTGGAAATTATCTAGGGTGAGTTTTGCTTTTTCTTCTAATAAGGCTTTAGTTTTTTCTTTAATGTAAAGTTTACTTACTTCGTTTTTAGCTTGCTCAAAAGTCATAGTTTGTATAGGATTTATTTTTATAATTTTTGCAATCATATAGCCGTTTTCAAATTTAAAAGGCTTAATAAAATCATTTTCTTTAGCTTTTTGTATATTTTCTAAAGGATAATAAATATCAGCATCGCTGATTGTGATATTTTTATCAAAACTAAGCTCGTTCTTTCTCAAAGCCACATAGCTTTCATTGGCTTTAAGTTTAAGTTTAGAAAGTTTTAAATCTTTTATAACTTTATCTTTGCTTTGTTCTAGACTTAGAATTTTCCCTGCAAAATCTTTATAGTCATTTTTATTTTCTTCATAGTAAGCTTGGATTTCTTTGTCATCAATTTTGATTATATCAGGGTTTAAAAAATAAGTTGCAAGCTCGTAACTTTTTTGCGTCTTATAAAGCTCTTTATTTTTCTCCCAAGTTTGTTTTAATTCTTTTTCATCCATTGTTATGTTTTTATTATCAAGTTTTATAGCTTGAACTTTTAAACTATCTTGCATTAAAAAACTTGCGCCAAACATATCAAGTTCATTGGGTTTGATTTGTAAATTTAAAATAGCATTGATTTTTTTAAGTAATAACTCATCGTGAATGATTTTTTCATAAGTTTTTGGTGTATAGTTGTTTCTTGCAAGCAGATTATAGTATAAATTTTTGTCAAAAACACCTGAAGCATTATGAAAGATTTTTTGATGTGCTAAATCATAAGCAATTTCTTCCTCGCTCACATTTAAACCCAAGGTTTTAGCATAAGAAAGTAGTAATTTTTCTTGTATAAGTTCATTAATAGCTTGGGTGTCTAAGCCATCTTTTTGTGCTTGTTCTTGTGTGTAATTGCCATTGTTTAGCTGAGAATAATAGCCAAATAATTGAGAATATTTAAGATTAAACTCATCATAACTTATTTTTTCATCGCCTACTTTTGCAACAGAATTTGACCTGTCAGTGTTAAAATCATAACTCCCCCAACCAACAAAACCTGCTCCAACAAAAGCAATAACGCTAATCCAAATAGTTACAACTAAGTATTTTTTATGATGCTGCATCCAAGTGAGCATTTTTACCCCAATCTGATTAAATAAATTAAACTATAAATTATAAATAATTTGTGATTAATAAAAGATTAATTTTAAATTATTATGATAAATTTGTTTCCGCTAAATGGATAATTTTGCAAGAATTTTCAATTAAATCTATAATTTTACCTAATTCATAACTTGTTCTACCATAGGCAAATATACCATAGCCCTTTACAACAACAAAATTTTGTTTTTGTTCTAACATATAACGATAAATTTCAGTTTGTGATCTATCCTCCCAATCTTCATAATTTTTAGGATTATAAACTCGAATTTCTTCTAGAAAAATTTCACCAAAATAATCTTGAGGTGTTATAAAATCATGATTTAAACTCATAGATAAGGTATAGGTTGGGCAGGCAAAACATATAAATTTAGCTTCAGGTATGTTCTCATATATACTTTTATGGATTTCACTATCGCTACTTGCCTCATCCCAGCTATAATCTTTTGCAAATTTTAAAATACTTAAACTTTTTTCATCTAGTTGATTTAAAAAAGTGTCATTTTTATTTATAATAAAAGAACTTTGAGATAGTTTTGCTGAAACTGATCCGTGGCAAATTCCAAAAAAATTTTTTTTAAACATTGAAGTAGAAAGTATTTTGATTTGAGAAATGATATTTTCTTTATTCATTAAAAACCTTGTTTTAAACTTAACTAAGATATTATACTAAAAAATATTTTAAAGGTTTATTTTGCAAAGTCCACATATTCCTGTTTTACTGCAAGAAGTTTTAGACGCTTTTGATGATTTTGATAGTGGAGATTTTTTAGATTGCACTTTGGGTTATGGAGGGCATTCTAAGGCGTTATTGCAAGCTCATGAGAAACTAAGATTAATTGCTTGTGATAAAGATTTAGAAGCTTTAAATTTTTCTAAAGAATTTTTAAAAAAATTTCAAGATAGGATAAGTTTTAATCATATAGGTTTTAAAGACATTTTAACTCAAATTCCAACGCAAAACCTAAGAGGAATTTTAGCTGATATCGGTGTATCTTCTTTGCAGCTTGACAAAAATGATAGAGGTTTTTCACTAAATTCTGATTTTTTAGATATGAGAATGGATCAAAATAATCCTTTAAGCGCTAAAGAAGTGGTAAATTCTTACAGCAAGGAAGCCTTGGAGCAAATTTTTAAAGACTATGGAGATTTAACACCGGTTGCTTCAATGCTTACTCAAAAAATCATCAATGCAAGAAGTCAAAAAGAGATTACAAGCGCAAAAGAATTAAGTCAAATTATAGGAAATGCTAAGCTAAAAGGACGCAATGTGTCTTTAGCTTTGCTTGTATTTCAAGCTTTACGCATAGAAGTAAATAATGAGCTTGGCGAATTAAAATCCTTGCTTGAAAACATAGAAAAAGTAAAATTAAAAGATTGTAAATTAGCTATTATTAGTTTTCATTCTTTAGAAGATAGGATAGTAAAAAATACTTTTAAAAGATGGGAAAAAGACTGCATTTGTGATGAAAGAGCCATAAAATGCGAATGTGGCAAAGGACATAGTCTTGGGAAAATTTTAAGTAAAAAAGCTATAAGTGCCTCCAAAGAAGAAATAAGCTATAATAGCAGATCAAGTTGTGCAAAAATGAGAATTTTTTATTTTAGGTAAATAATGGTTGAAGATGATTTTTTAAAAGAAAAGCAAAATATACGTGAAAAAATGTTGAAATATTCCAGGGCTATTAAAGAAGGTAGGCCTTATGAAGAATATGAGCAAAATTTTAATGAGAGCGATCGTATACTAAAAAATAGAATACAACGTAAAAAAAGACCTAAATTTACAGATTTTGATGAAGAGTATGAAGAAAAACCTAAGAAGCAATCTGCTATTTATTTAAAAGAAGATTTGATTAATGTTAAATTAGAAGAAAAAAAGCCTTTTAAATTACAACTTAATTTTTTCAAAAAGCAAAAAGAAAAATTCGATAAAAAAAATATTGCAAATTCTAAAACGCTTAAAAGTAACAAATCAACTCAAGAAGTAAGAAAAATAGAAAAAAAACAAGAAAATAAAGATCCTATTCAAATATCTAAAATTCTTACTCAAAGCAATGTTTTTGTCACTTCAAAATTTCAAGATTTAAAAGAAAAAAGAAAAGAAAAAGCTAAACTCAAACAAGAATTAAAAGAGCAAAAAAAAATCGAACAAGAAAAACTAAGAAAAGCTCAAGAGGAATTAAAAGAAAAAGAAAAACTAGCCAAGCAAGAACAAAAAATTTTAGAAGAAAAAGTAAGACTTGAAGAAAACCAAGAGTATAATCAAGAAGATAAATATGAGCTTTTAGATAGTATAGTAAGTGAGGAGAATAAAAATTTAAGTCCTAAAAATTTAATATATGCAGGTTTGATGATAGCATTTGCTTTATTGATATTTTTCCCACAAATTTATATTAGAAATCAAATTTATTATGTAAGTAGAGATATAGCGGATTTAAGATCGCAAGAACTTGTTTTAGATGAAGAAAACAAAGAGCTTCAAAGACAGCTTGAAGCGCTATATTTTCAAAATCAAGTTTTAGACTTTTTAGATTAATCTTGTGTTTGAATGATTTTTTCTAAAACATATTGCTCGAGTTGGTTTTTTGGGATTTCTTCTTTAATGGCTTGGTTATAAATATTTTCTGCTATTTTTGAATATTTTTCATAAGCAAAATATGGAAAATGCAAAACCCAAGCTTTTTTTAATAATCTTTTGCTTATTGCTTTTCTAGTGTAAATTTTAAAAATATCATAGCCAATAAAAACACAAGCGGTTACAAAAACAGCACTTAAAATACTAATATGAAAATCAATAATTGTTAAAAAATAATGACTAATGATAAGCATAGGAACTAAAATAGCTATGCAAAAAAATGCATAAATAAGATAAGAATTAAACACCTTAAATTTAAAATTTAATTTCGCAGGATCTACCATCATGCCTTCATTAAGTAAGGCGTTTGCTTCTAATAAATCTTTTAAATTAACAGGTTGGTTTGAAACTTTAAAAATAAAGTTTAAAATAAATTCTTGTATTTTCATTTTTTACCCAATTAGTATGTGATTTTTGTGATTTTAACATTTTTGTTTTTAATTAAACTAAATTTTAAGTCTTGTAAATGAATTCTTGTGTTAAAATTTATATTATTTTAATATCAAAATGGAAGAAAAATGGCAGATTCTAGATTTATGATGAATGTAAAAGGCATAGCTAAAAGTTTTATACCTAGAAAAATTTATCAAAATCAATTGCAAAATATTTTAAAAGAAATTTTAAAATCAAAAAATATAGATAATATTATTACTCGTTTAAATTATTATAATCTGCAAAATGATTTTTTTGATATAAAAAAATTTGAAAATTATGAAAAAATAGGAAAATTTCCTTTTAAAAAAACTTCTTATGCTTACGATGCTTATGCAATCAGTAAGTATTTTGATGATGATTTTTTATGGGTTAAAGGTTTTGGGGATATTAGTTATAATCTTAAATATCCAAGTATAGCTAAATCAAGACCGGTTGAAAATGGTTTTAATAATATCATTTTAAAATTAGACAAAAACAGACATTTTGATTTTATACAAGATAAAAACCAATTTGAAGATAAAGAAGATTTGCTTTTTTTTAGAGGCGCAATTTATCAACCTCATCGTATTAAATTTTTTGAAAAGTATTTTGATAATCCTCGTTGTGATATTGCTCATGTTGGTGGTAGAAAAATTCAAGCCGAAAAATGGATTAAAAATTTAAATTTTAAAATCAGTAGAGCCTATCAAACTCAGTTTAAATTTTTACTTTCTTTAGAAGGCAATGATGTAGCAAGCAACTTAAAGTGGGCGATGAGAACAAATTCTTTAGTTTTGGCACCAAAAATGCGCTATGAAACTTGGTTTATGGAAGGAAAGCTAGTTCCAAATGAGCACTTTGCTTTGATTGATGATGATTATGAAAATGTAGAAGCTTTGCTTGATTATTATTTAATTAATCCGTATAGAGCAAAAGAAATCATTCAAAATGCCCATGCTTACATAGAGCAATTTTTGGATGAAAAGATAGAATTTTATATAGGAATTTTAGTTTTAGCTAAGTATTTTTATTATTCTAATCAGCTTGATTTGCCAAAAGATATTGTTGATTTATTTGATTAAAAGGAGGACTTATGCAAGAAATGGAAGTGGTGTTTTTAAATGATGAGTTTGTAAAAGCTAGTGAAGCTAAAGTGAGTGTTTTTGATAGAGGTTTTATCTTTGGAGATGGAATTTATGAAGTAGTTCCTGTGGTAAATGCAAAAATAGCTGACAAAGAAGAATTTTGGGAGCGTTTTGAGCGTAGTTTGGCTCAAATTGAACTACAAATTCCTTATACAAAAGAAGAATTTGAAAATATTTTAGAGCAATTAATCATTAAAAACTCTCTTAAAGAAGGTGGGCTTTATATGCAAGTTACTAGAGGGGTTGCTAGTAGAAATTTTGCTCTTTTGAAGGGATTAAAACCTACTATTATGGCTTTTGCTTTTGAATGCAAGGTGATTGAGCATGAGTATGCTAAAAATGGGGTAAGTGTTATTTCAACAGCTGATTTAAGATGGAAAAGAAGGGATATAAAATCAATTTCTTTATTGGCTCAATGTCTTGCAAAAGAAGAAGCTATAAAAGCTAAGGTTTTTGAAGCTTTTATGGTAGAAAATGCTTTAGTAACGGAAGCTTCTAGTAGTTCAGCTTTTATTATAAAAGATAAAACTTTAATTACTAAGCCATTTTCTAATGAAATCTTACCAGGAATTCGCCGTAAAAATATCTTGAAATTTGCCAAAGAACTTGATCTTAAAGTAGATCAAAGAGCTTTTAGTATGAAAGAAGTATATGAGGCTGATGAGGTATTTATTTCTGCGGCTACTTTTTTGATTTTAGGTGTTATAAAAGCAGATAGCAAGGTGATTAATGATGGTAAAGTAGGCTTTTATACCCAAAAACTAAGAGAAAAATATGTAGAAAAAATACAAAAAGAGGTTTTTTAATCAAAACCCGCATTAGTAAATTCTTTAGGATTATCAAGAGCGTAGCGAAACTTTTCCCAGTCTATTTGTTTATCCCAAATAGCTACGATTAAAGCTGCTACGCTATTACCGCATAAATTTCCTACCGCACGAATTTCAGACATAAACTTATCCACACCCAAGAGTATAGAAATAGCAGCTACTGGTAAAACCTCGCCTAAACTTGCTCCTAAGCCATTGTTAGCTTCTGCAATATGCATATTAGATAAAGCTGCCAGCGTACTTCCTAGTATGATAAAACCTGAACCAGTTACACCAACAGCACCTTTTGAAGCTATCATTAGTACGATTAAAATGCTAATTTCATGCGTTAAAGAAAGCTCTACATTAAAAGCTTGTGCAAGGAAAATCAAACTCATAGCCAAATAAATATTAGTACAATCAAGATTAAAACTATATCCAGTTGGCAATACCAAACCCACAGTGGCTTTTGAAATTCCTGCTTTTTCAAGCTTTCTCATAAGTGGAGCTAATGCTGATTCGCTAGAACTTGTAGCAAAAACTATCAAAACTTCTCTTGAAATAAAACGCATAAATTTAAAAATATTTACTTTGGCAATAAAACAAATAATTCCCAAAACTCCAAAGATAAAAAGCAAAGAAGCAAGCAACATAACAACAAGTAAATATCCTAAATTTAACAAAGAGTCAAGTCCATATTTTGCCACTAAAAAAGCCATCGCAGAAAAAGCAGCAATAGGAGAAAAATACATAATGATTTCTAGGATTTTAAAAACAAAACTTTGCATTATTTCTAAGGTTTTTTGTATAGCTTTTCTCTCATCAATTCTCATAAGCGAAATAATGAAAGCACAAGCTAGGGCTATAACTAAGATTTGCAAGGTTTTTCCCTCGCTAAAAGCAGCGATGATATCAGTAGGTATGGCGTCTTTTAAAATATGTAAAATCTCATTTTGTGCGCTTATTTCTATATTGTTATTGACAAATTGAGCTACACTCTCTTGATCTAAGGTGTTTGGATCAAGGTTCATTCCTTTTCCAGGTCCCATAATATTTGCCATAAAAATACCAATAGCTAAAGCAAAAGTACTCACTACTTCAAAGTATAATAAAGCTTTAGCACCTATACTTCCAACTTGCTTTAGACTTTCAAGGCTAACAACTCCTAAAACAATAGTTAAAAATATAATAGGCCCTATTAAAAATTTTAAAGCTTGTATAAAATAATCCACTCCGATTTTACTAGCTAGTGCAAGTTCTTTATCTAATAAACCAAGGCTAATACCAGCTATTATTCCTATAATCACCCAAAAACCTAAATTTTTTAACATTTTTTTGAGCTTGCTTGGTTTTTCATGGGTAATTACTAGCACAAAAACTCCTTGAATTTTTAAAACCACCACATATTAGCAAAGAAAAACTTATTTTTATGATTAAAACAAATAAAAAATAAACAATACTCTTAAAAATAATAATTTTTTAGCTTATTTTGTAGCTAAAAGTAGCATTTTGTAGTATTTTTATCTGATTTATTATGAAATAAATAATGATAATGTTTATCTAAATTTAAGAAAGCTAGTACTATACTTGCGACTATGATTTTAAAAATGAATATCATTTCGGAGTAAAATAGTGTTTAAAAAAATAAGCTTGTTGATAATTTTTTTATTTTGTACTATTGTTTATGCTAGAGAGATTGATTATCAAAAAGAAGCCCAAGCAATCAAACAAATTTTAAATGAAAGTATGATTTTATACAAAGAAAATAAAAATTTAGAAGCGAAAAAAAAGGCAGAAGATGCATATTTTCAGCATTTTGAAACCATGGAAGGTTCTATTGGGCGTAATGTTGGTAGAAAAGCCATTGTTATGGAGCGTAAATTTGTTAATTTAAGAAAGTTATATAAAGATAAAGAAGATTTTTCTAAAATAGAAGCCTTGATTAGTAGTTTGTATTTTGATTTAGATGAAATAGTTCCTATTTTAGAAAAAGGCTTCCAGCTTAAAGCTGAAGCTAGTGATGTAAATTATGATAAAAAAGCAGCTGAAAACTCATCTTTAAAAGCAGAAAAAGAACGCCAAGCACAAGCTGAAGCGATGTTTGCTGCTTTGCTTGGAGAGAATGTTAAAGAACAAACTTCACAAAACTCAACTCAAAGTTTGATTGCTCAAGAGCAAGACACTCAAAAAGATGAAGCATTGCTAGCTTTACAAGAAGCTTCGACTTTGGATGCAAGGTTGCAATTTTTAATGGATTCTATGATTTCAAAGCTTGATCAGGCTGCATTAGCGTTTGTAAATAAAGACTATCAAAAAGCTAAAGATTTGATTCAATCAGCATTGTTTGAAGACTATAGAAACTCAAAAGTAGAAGTTTTAGTGGCAAGATATACTAAGGCAGGAGTGGATAAAAAAATTCAAACTAAACTTAGAACTATTATAAGAAAAATCAATGCTAATACTTTAGATGAAAAAACTATTAGAGATGAAATTTCAAACATATCAGATTTATTATATGAAGCGTTTTTAGCTCTACCTAAAGAAGAATTAGCCTTGCTTCAAGTTAAAGGCTTTGATGAAAGTGCTATGAGTACTAAAAACTATACTAAAGTATATGATGATATGAAAATTGCTCTTAATGATATTTTGCAAAATTATGAGGGATTTAGTTTAAATAGTATAGATGCTTTACAAAATGTGTATTTAGATATTTTTGAAGCAAGTGGCATGGAAAGTAAAATTGGTGCTATTGATAGTGCTTTAAAATTAAAAATAGAAAGTTATTTTTCAAAAGGTGTTGCACTTATTAAAGCAAGTGCTTCTAAAGAAGAATTAAAACAAAATTTTGACGAGCTTAGTGCCTTAGTGGAAGGCTCTTTAGATAAAATTCAAGAATCCTCACCTATGTCTTTATTTATATGGGCTTTGGGTATTATCTTAAGAGAGGGCTTGGAGGCTTTAATTATTATTGTAGCTATAGTTTCATACCTAGTTCAAAGTGGTAATAAAAAGCGTTTAAATATAGTATATTCAGCACTTTGGAGTGGGGTATTTTTAAGTTTTGTAACAGCATTTTTTATTTCATGGATTTTTAAAGAACAAGCAGGGCAAAGCAGAGAGTTGCTAGAAGGCATTACTATGCTTGTGGCTGTTGCATTATTATTTTATGTAGGTTTTTGGCTTTTATCAAATGCACAAAATAAAAAATGGGCAAATCACATAAAAACCCAAGCAGTTAAAGCTATATCAAATAATTCAGCAAAAACCTTATGGTTTAGTGTGTTTTTAGCTGTATATAGAGAAGGTGCTGAAACTATTCTTTTTTATCAGGCTTTATTATTTGATGCAAAAACAAGCACAGATTATAGTTTTATATTTATAGGATTAGCTAGTGGATTAATTATACTTATCATACTTTATTATTTATTAAAAGCTGGTGCTTTAAAAATACCAGTAAAACAATTTTTCTATATAACTTCATACATTATTTTTTACATGGTCTTTGTCTTTACAGGCAAAGGCATTGGTGAGCTCATAGAAGCTAAGGTTATCACCCCAAGCTTACTTCCTTTTGATTTTGAAGGAATTTTGTGGCTTGGAATTTATCCTTACTATGAGAGTATCATACCTCAGTTTATGGTTTTAATCTTACTCATTATGGGTATTTTTATAACAAAGCAAATTTCAAATAAAAGGGAAAAAATATGAAAAAAACTTTATTAAGTTTAGGCGCAGCAGCTAGTATTTTAGCTAGTTCAGTTTTTGCAGCAGAGGTGCCAATTGGCGATCCTTATGAATTAAATGGTATGGAAATAGCAGCGGTTTATTTACAACCAATCGAAATGGAGCCAAGAGGGATTGATCTTGCAGCAAGTTTGGCAGATATTCACCTTGAAGCAGATATTCATGCATTAAAGGGTAATAAAAACGGCTTTCCAGAAGGCTTTTGGATCCCTTATTTAACTATAGCTTATAAGCTAACTAATCTTGACAATGGTAAAGTAAAAACAGGAACTCTTATGCCTATGGTTGCAGATGATGGCCCTCACTATGGTGCAAATTTAAAAATGGATACAGGCATTGGAAATTACGAGTTAGTATTTTTAATAGAAAGTCCAGAAAAACAAGGTTTTGGACGCCATGTTGATAAAGAAACAGGTGTTGGTAAATGGTTTGAGCCATTTTCGGTTAAATATAACTTCAAATACACAGGAAAACCTAAGTGATTTTTCCCTAGCTTTTGCTAGGGTTTATTTATGAAATTATTGATTTTATAAATAAATTCTATCAAAGAAGAGCCTATGTCGATTTATTTTGTACATTTTTTTGGAGTATTTTTTTCTTATGCGCTTTTGAGTGCTTTATTTTTTTATAATCTAAAAAATTCTTTAGTGTTTAAACTTGCTTTTGTAGGTTTTGTTTTTTCTTATTTTGCTTTTTTTATTAGCGCTAAAACACTAAGTTATGATTTGCTATATTTTTCTAATGATATTTTATTTGTTTTATTGTTTTTGTGTATTATCATTTTTTCTTTTATGAAAAATAATTTTTTAAAAGAAAAAATTCAAGCAATATTACTTTTTTTATTATCTTTTGCTTTTGGTATAAAATACTTACATATTTCTATTGACTTTCCTATATTAAGCACTAATTTTTTAGATTCTTTAGCGATTAGCTCTTTTGGGTTTATTTTACTTGCTTTTATTATGTGCTTTGGGGTTTATCTTTTTACAAGATGGCTAAGAGAATTTAAATTCAAGTTTTTAAATTTATTTTTATTTATTATCGTAATTTTTTATCTAAATGAAGCTTTAGCGCAAATTTTATTACACCTTATGAGAGAAGGCGTGATAGAAACAGAAAGCTTGTATTTAAGCTATGTGGCAAAAAGTGTGTATTATGCTAAATTTTATACTTATGTATGGTTTGTATTATTGGGGCTTTTTATAGTTTTAGCTCTAAAGCAAAGAGTAAGTGAAAATACTAAGAAAAAAGATTTTGATATAGAATTTAGAAAAAATCAAGCAAAAAATTCAACTATAACTAATTTTAGTGCAAGTATTTTCAGTGCTATGATTTTGAGTCTTTGTATTTTTCTCTTTTATGACTTACATGCTTCAAGACCGGTAACCATAGATGAGCCAACCTATGTAGAGCCAAATGATAATGATGAATTTGTCTTTGATGTAGCTATTTTAAGAGATAATAACTTACACCGCTTTGCTTATATTAGCGATGAGGGTAAGGTAGTGAGATTTTTCTTAATCAACAAAAGAGAAGATAAAGACTCGCCAGTAGCGGTTTTTGATGCTTGTAGTATATGTGGGGATATGGGTTATGTTAAAAAAGGTGGAGAGTTAATTTGTATCTCATGTAATGTTAGAATTTTCTTACCAAGTGTAGGTAAGGCAGGTGGGTGTAATCCTATCCCTATGAAATATAAATTTGAAAATGGCAAAGTTATTATACCTTTTTCAGAAATTTTAGATGGGGTAAATTTTTTCACTCAAGTAGTAGAAAAGAAAGTTTATGATCCTATTGATAATACTGAACTAATTAATTTAAAAGCGCCAAGATCTTATGTTTATAAAGGAAGAACATATTTTTTTGCGAATGAAAAAAACTATGAAGAGTTTAAAAACGATCCTTTAAAATACATCGATATGAATAAAACATCAAAATATAGAATTCATAATTTATTAGGAAATGACTATGCAAATTAAGATTGTAAAAAATTCCATTTTTCAAAATAAAATTCAAAAATCTCTAGCCTTACTAACGATTTTTTTAGCTACTTTACTTATGGCTACGATGTTAAATCTTACTTTAGGCATAGGTAATGAAATCACAAAAGAATTAAGAAGTTATGGATCGAACATTTTAGTTTTACCTAAAGGCGCAAGTTTAAGTGTAGAAGTGGGTAATAAAATCTATGAGCCTTTGAAAAATCAAAATTTTTTAGAAGAAAGCAAACTCCATACTATAAAAGAAATTTTTTGGAGAAATAATATCAACGCCTTTGCGCCATTTTTAGATACCCAAGTAAAAATTCAAACTCCAAATGCAAATTATGAAAATATCTCTTTAGTGGGAACTTATTTTGATAAAGCTATAAAGGTGCAAGATGATGATGATTTTTATGCAGGCATTAAAGAATTATACAAATATAGTCAAATCAAAGGAAGCTACCCAAAAGATGATAGTTTAGATGAAATAATGCTAGGAAAAGACTTAGCACAAAAATATGATTTAAAAATAGATGATGAAATCACCCTTGTGCAAAATAATCAAATTTTTAAAGTAAAAATTGTTGGTATTATAGACTTAACTCAAGCCTTTTCAAATAAAATCATTACTTCTTTACTTTTAGCACAAAAACTTTCTAAAAAAGAAGGTTTGTTTGCCAAAGCAGAAGTTTCAGCTTTGACTATACCTGAAAACGATTTAGCACAAAAAGCAAGACGCGATGTAGATAGTCTTAATCAGCTTGAGTATGATCAGTGGTATTGCACTGCTTATGTAAGTTCTATTGCTTATCAAATCGCAGAAGATTTTAAAGGTGCTAGCACAAAAGTAGTGAGTGCGATTTCAGATGCAGAAAGTTTGATAGTATCTAAAATTCAATCTTTAATGGGTGTAGTTAGCATTATATGTTTAATCGTAGCTTCCATAGCTATATCATCTTTAATGAGTGCAGATATTTTTAGAAGAAAAAGCGAAATAGGACTTTTAAAAGCTTTGGGTGCTAGCACTTTGCAAATTTATATGATTTTTGCATTAGAAGGGGTTGTGGTAGCTTTAGTTGGGGCTGTTTTTGGTTTTGCTTTTGGCGTTGGGGTTTCAGAAATTATTGCTCTAAGTATATTCGACCATACTATTGCTATATCTTGGATTATTTTACCAATTTGTTTATTTTTTGCGATGCTTATAGTATTTTTAGGATGTTTGTTCTCTATCAAAGGAATTTCTAAACTTTCTACTTCAGAGGTTTTATATGGCAAATAATTTTTTTATGCAAGAGGTTTTTAAATCTCTTATTTTTTCTTATAAAAGAGTTTGTATTATTTTTATAGCTGTGTTTATGGGTGCTATGGTTAGTGCTTCATTTTTTAATATTTATTTTGATATTGATACAAAATTATCTAAAGAATTAAAAGCTTATGGGGCTAATTTTATCATCACGCCAAAAGATGATGAATTTTTAAGCATGGATGAGTTTAATCAAGCCAAAGAAAGCTTGAAAGCAAAGGCTTTAACCCCATTTTTATATGGTTTTTATAATCTTGAAAGCTCAAGTGCGGTGGTGGTTGGGGTTGATTTTGCAAATTTAAAGCTTACTAAGCCTTTTATGGAGGTTTTAAAAGGAAGCTTTTCTTTGAGTGATTTTAGTGAAGATAGTGCCTTTGTAGGGGCTGATTTAGCTAAACAACTTGAACTTAAAATAGGACAAGAATTACAAATTTACAACCCAAGCATTTCTAAAATAGTCAAAGTAAAAATCAAAGCTATTTTAAGAAGTAACGATGAGCAAGATGGGGTTTTAATCATCTCTTTAAAAAAAGCTCAAGAGCTAGCAGCTAAAGAAGTTATAAATTATGCTCAAGCTATTTTACTAGGCGATTATGAAAGCTTAGATCAAAAAGCAAAAGAGCTTAGCAAGGGCAATGTAGAAGCTAAAGTCATAGCTTCAGTGTCCATTAGCGAAGGTGTGATTTTAGAAAAGATTAAAGCTTTAATGGCTTTGATTAGCTTGACGATTTTACTCATTAGTTCTTTGAGCGTAAATACCACTCTTAGTGCAGTTATTTTTTCAAGAAAAAAAGAAATAGCCTTACACCTTGCACTAGGAGCTAAGCATAAAGAAATCATCAAGCTCTTTGGAGCTGAAGTGTTTATTTTAAGTTTAAGTGCGAGTTTGCTTGGTGCTTTTTGTGGGTATTTTTTGGCAAATATTTTTGGGTATTTGATTTTTAATGCAAGTATAGACTTTAGATTGCTTTCAGTATTTTTTGCGGTGCTTGTTTCTTTGGTATTTGCATTTTTTGCAAGTATTTTACCGCTAAAAAAAGCCTTAAAAATCAATGTTTGTGAAAATTTAAAGGGTGAGTGATGAAAAATATTATAAAAATTTCAAATTTAAATCGTAATTTTAATGAAGTTAAAGCTTTACAAAATATCAACCTAGAAGTAAAGCAAGGCGAATGGCTAGCCATTATGGGTCCATCAGGTTCAGGTAAATCAACACTTTTAAATATACTTTCTTTGATGGATACTCAAAGTAGTGGGGAGTATTTTTTAGATGATAAAGAAGTTGGAAATTTAAGCGAAGAAGAAAAAAGCGTGATTAGAAGAGAAAAAATAGGTTTGATTTTTCAACAATTTCATTTAATACCTTATTTAAATGCCTTAGAAAATGTTATGCTAGCTCAGTTTTATCATTCAAGCATAGAACAAAAAGACGCTATAATGGCGCTAGAAAAAGTAGGGCTTTCACACAGACTTACGCATTTACCTAGCCAATTAAGTGGCGGGGAGCAACAAAGGCTATGCATAGCAAGAGCTTTAGTGAATGATCCTGAAATTTTATTAGCAGATGAGCCAACTGGAAATTTAGATGAGGCAAATGAAAAAAACATTTTAGAACTTTTTTGTAAATTAAAACAAGATGGTAAAACCATAGTTTTAATCACTCACAATCCAGACTTAGCAACCTTTGCTGATAGAACTATCATTTTAAGCCATGGAGTGATGAAAAGTGAAAATTAAAAGTATAATTTTAGCTTGTTTATGTTTAGTTTTTTTAAGTGCATGTTTTGAAAACAACAATAAAAATGGCGGCAAAGTAGGCTTAAAAGCACCAGAGATCGCAGCTAAAAATTTAGAAGGTGAGAAAATTAAACTAGCTGATTTTGATAATCTTATCGTTTTAACTTTTGTAGAGCAAGGTTGTGCATCTTGTTTAAAAGACTTGCCACTTTTGGAAAAACTAGCTAACGAATACCCTAAAAAAATGACTGTTTTAGCGCTTGATTCTATAGATAAGGGGAAAGATTTTGAAGAATTTGCTACAAAATATGATTACAAAAATATTATATTTTTACAAGATGATTTAGATATCTCATGGCAAAGATTTAGCGTTTTTGCAGTGCCAACTACTTTTGTCATTAAAGATGGAGTTGTACAAGATAAAATCATAGGAGAAAAACCATGGTCGCAACTAAAAGCTTCTATTGCTTCTTGGCTTTAATAAGCGTTTTTTTCTTTAGCGCATGCTCAAATAACGAATTTCAAACCTTAAATTCAAATCAAAACTATACTTTCAAATATGATGGTTTTGAAAAAACCTTAAAAACACAAAATGCAAATCAAGCTTATGCTTTATTTTTTTTCACGCAAGATTGTGGTGCATGTAATGCACAAATTCCTATGTTAAACGAGCTTTATAAGGAAAGAAATTTTCCTATTTTAGCGGTGCTAAATGGAGCTAATTCAAAAGAAGAAGCTCAAAAAATTCTTTTGGAAAAAAAGCTAGATTTGCCACTTTTATATGAAGTTAAAGCAAGCTCATTTTTATCTAAAGCTGTGGGTGGAATTTATGGCGTGCCTGTGATGATTTTTTTTGATGAAAAAGGTAAAATAAATGAAAAATTCATCGGACTTACCCCAAAAAGTGTTTTAGAAAATAAGATTAAATTTTTACAATAGATTTAGGTGTTTTATAAAGTATATTTTAGTAAAAAATAATTTAAAAAATTTATAACACTATTCTTTATTCAAACACCTATTTTACAATATATTCAAGCCGATATAATATATTCTTATCATACTAATATTTTATTATTTTTTATAATTAAGCTTAAATTTATAAATATAGTATTAACATTTCTTAATTGTTAAGAATATATTGGTAATACTCATTACAAAAATATACAAACAAGCAATAAATTAAACAACACATTAACTATTTTTTGAAAGGAATTTTCAATGAATAAAAATTTATCCAAAAATCACCTCACGGGGGGGGGGGATACGATAATTTTCGTTTTAGCTTAAATGCTTTAAATTCTTTAAAAAACTCTAATCTTTTAAAGCTTTCTTTATTTACTGTATTTTCACTAAGCTCTTTAGAAGCTGCCACCCAGTCAAATTATGATAAAACTTCTAATGCTTATGTAATTAAAAAACACCATTATGAGAACAATGATGTCTATGATTATAATCTTGATACTTATAAACTCTTAAGTGGTAAAAACTTCTATGGTCAAATGGCTACTAATAAAAATCTTTCAAATATCACTTTAATCTATGATAATCCTAAAGATAAAGCTCATGC
>NZ_JAKMQS010000020.1:0-12912 GCF_025771685.1 Campylobacter sp. IFREMER_LSEM_CL2194 | reverse complement strand
GAAGTAATTATTGCAATAGGTTTTAAATTTCTAATAATAGCAAATCTTACTAGAAGTAAAGCTATTATTATAGCTATAATAGCAATTATAATTTGTTGAAATAACAATCTATTTACTGCGTCAGTATATACAGATTCTTCTGTGATAGAACAGATTATATATTTAGGGTTTAAGCTTTGTGTACATGTTGCGACTTGAGTTTTACCTGTGCCATCTTTAGCATAAAATAAGGTTTCTTCTTTACTTGGATCAACTAAATCAGGATTAGCTTTTACAGCATTTGCTATATTAATACTTAAATCGTTTTTAGTAAGCATTCTTTCTTTGTCTTCATGGAAGGTTATAACACCTTCTCTATCATAAACTGCAACATAAGAACTATTAGAGTGTCCTAGTGATAAAACATCGGTTGAAAACCTTGAAAGGTCATAATCTCCTGCTGCAACACCTATAAATTTGCCATCTGAATAAATTGGTGCGGCATATGTTACAGTTACTTGACCGCTAGAAGCAGAGACATAAGGGTCGGTAACGATTAGTTTACCAGCAGCTTTTGCTTCTTTATACCAAGGTCTATTTTTAGTATCATATCCACTTGTGATATCGCTAATAACTTTGTTAGATCTGTAAGTTTTACCAGTGTCTTCAAATCCAATGTAAACAAGCTCAAAATCTGATGATTGTTTTAAGGTGCCTAAAATATCTATAATTTCGTCTTGATGCATATTTGGCTTGGAAGAGATCGAGTGTCCAAGAGAGTTTATTGCTGCTCTTTTTGAACTACCATAAAGTTCATATACCTTTGCAACATCTAGCATTGTTTTCATCTGTATTTCATACAGATAATCATTGATTGTTTTTTTAGATTCATAGTAGTTTATAACATTAACTACGGTTAAAATTGCTATAATTAACAAACAGGTTATAAATGTTAATTTACTTGATAAGCTTTTAAAGCTGAACATAAATACCTCCATTGCAATATTTTAAATTGATTAAATCAAATCCAGTTTTATAACATATTGATTATAAAAATATTATTAATTTTAATAAGTTTATTTGTTTATTGTAATTTTTTAAATTATTTTAAATTATTTTTTATATATCTTTAAGCTTTAATAGATATAATTTCAATTTTACATGCGGGAATAGCTCAGGGGTAGAGCACAACCTTGCCAAGGTTGGGGTCGCGAGTTCGAATCTCGTTTCCCGCTCCATTATCACCCGCCCGGGTGGTGGAATTGGTAGACACAAGGGACTTAAAATCCCTCGGAATTTTTCTTCCGTGCCGGTTCAAGTCCGGCCTCGGGCACCACTTTTTGGTAACTCAAGGCGACATAGCCAAGCGGTAAGGCATGGGCCTGCAAAGCCTTGATCTCCGGTTCGAATCCGGATGTCGCCTCCAATGCGATGTTAACACTTGATATTTTATTCTTTCGGGAGATGGCTGAGTGGTCGAAAGCGGCGGTCTTGAAAACCGTTGAGGGTCACACCTCCAGGGGTTCGAATCCCTTTCTCCCGGCCACTTTAACATAATTTTTCATATTTTTGTTTTCACATTTAAAAGATATTTCTTAATTTCTCTAAGAAATTAAGAAAATTATTCTAAGTCTAAAACCCCGCCTTTGCTAGCATTGCTTACAAGTTTTTGATACATTTTAAGCCATCTTGAATTTATTTGTTTATTTGGCATTTTAAAGTTTGCTTTGCGTTTGGTGATTTCATCTTGGTTTAAATTTGCATTGATACTGTAATTATCCACATCAATTTCTATCTCATCACCATCTTCCAAAAGCGCTATAAGCCCACCTTCTGCAGCTTCAGGAGAAATGTGACCTATACTAAGCCCTCTTGTAGCTCCGCTAAAACGACCATCTGTTATAAGTGCTACTTTAGCACCAAGTCCCATGCCTGTGAGCAATGAAGTTGGACTAAGCATTTCTTGCATGCCAGGTCCACCTTTTGGTCCTTCATAGCGTATCACACACACATTGCCTTCTTTAACTTTACCTTTTATAATTCCTTTAATGGCTTCTTCTTGAGAATTAAAACAAACCGCTTTACCTTTGAATTTACGTTCACCCATAATACCTGCAGTTTTTATCACGCAGCCTTGCTCTGCTAAATTTCCAAAAAGTATAGCAAGTCCACCTACATTCGAATAGGCATTGTCTATTTTTCTTATAATATTTTCATCTTTAATGCTAGCATTCTCAATGTGCTCTTTTAAAGTTTTTCCGCTAATATCTAGAGTATCAAGTTCTAAAATATGGCCTGGTTTTTTAGCTATTTCAGCCATTACTGCACTTACTCCACCTGCTTTGTGTATATCTTCCATATAAACAGTATTTAAAGATGGAGCAATTTTGGCTATATGAGCCACATTAGCACTGATGTGATTGAGTTCTTTTATATCCAAATTTACACCCGCTTCATAAGCAATGGCAAGCATATGCAAGATAGTATTTGAGCTTCCACCCATAGCCATATCAACAACTAAAGCATTGTTGATGGATTTTTTAGTAATGATATTGCGAATTTTAAAACGCTCATCCAGAGCAATCTCGCAAATTCTACGAGCAGCTTTTCTTAAAAGCTCTTCTCTTTCTTTGCTAAGTGCTAAAATAGTTCCATTTCCTTCAAGCGCTATGCCCATAGCTTCACATAAAGTATTCATAGAATTTGCAGTAAACATACCCGAGCAAGATCCACCGCTAGGACAAGCTTTGCATTCTATATCTTTTAAATCCTCTTCATTGATTTTTTTAGCCTCATAAGCCCCCACTGCTTCAAAAACAGAACTTAGGCTGATTTTTTCTCCGTGTTTATTTACTCCTGCTCGCATAGGCCCACCGCTCACAAAAATAGTCGGCACATTAACTCTTAAAGCCCCCATGAGCATACCTGGAGTGATTTTGTCACAATTTGGGATACAAATTAGTGCATCAAGTTGGTGTGCATTCATCACTGTTTCAATAGAGTTTGCTATGATTTCACGACTTGGTAAAGAATAAAGCATACCATCATGCCCCATAGCAATGCCATCATCTACACCTATAGTATTAAATTCAAAAGGAATGCAACCATTTTTGCGGATTTCATCTTTAATGATTTTTGCATATTCATTTAAGAAAAAATGTCCTGGGATGATATCTATATAGCTATTTGCTACACCTATAAAAGGCTTGTTAAAATCATCATCATTTAAGCCACATGCTCTAAGTAAAGAACGATTTGGTGCTTTTAAATGTCCTTTTTTGATCGCGTCACTTCTCATTTGTATCCTTTTTTAAAGTAAAAACTATCATTTTATGCTTTTATTTTGCAATTTTTGCTTAAATTTTTTAAACTTAAATGGTATTTTAAAGAAAATTATTTAAAATGTGCAATTATTTTGATTTAAGGAATGTAATGCTTTTAACTAATCCGGTATTTATAGGCGTTGTATTAATGACGCTTTTGTGTTTTTTTAGGTTTAATGTTTTGCTTAGTGTTTTGCTTTCTGGGCTTTTTGTAGGCGTTTGGTCTAAATTTATGCATATAGAGCATTTAACTTTGATGGAGTTTTTTACTCAACTTCCACAAGCTATGATGGATTCTATGAAAGTTTTAATTGACGGTATGCAAGGAAATTTACAAACAGCACTAAGTTATATTTTACTTGGAGCGGTGGCTGCTGCTATATCAAAAACTAATTTAACAGCATATTTGATTAAAATAGTTTCGCATTATATTTCACATAAAAAATACTTACTTATACTTTCTTTGGCATTTATTGCTTGTTTTTCACAAAATTTAATCCCTATCCACGTGGCTTTTGTGCCTTTATTGATCCCACCTTTGTTAAAGCTTTTTAATAAATTAAAAATAGACCGTAGAGCCATAGCTTGTGCGCTAACTTTTGGACTTACCACACCTTATATGGTGGTACCTTTGGGATTTGGGCTTATTTTTCAAACTTTGCTTGTGGATAATTTAAATTCAAATGGAGTGCAAATTAGCCTAGGGGAAGTTTCTCAAACTATGGCTTTTGCGGCTATTTGTATGCTAGTTGGCTTGTTTTTGGCTGTGTTTGTATTTTATGCTAAACCAAGAGAATATCAAGAAGAACAAATTGCCAAAATGGATTTTGAAAATTTAAAAATGAGTAAAAAAGAATGGGGCGTTTTAGCTGGTCTTTTGCTGACTTTGATTTTGCAAATTTTAACGCATAATTTACCTTTATCTGGACTTTTGGGTTTTGTATTGATGGTGGTTTTAGGTGGAGTAGAGTATAATAAAGTTAATCTAGTCTTTGATGATGGGCTTAAGATTATGGGTTATATAGCCTTTGTAATGCTTGTTGCTTCAGGGTATGGGGAGGTTTTAAAACAAAGTGGTGGTATAGCTGAGCTTGTAAAAACAAGCGTGCCTTTTATGGCACAAAGTCACTTTTTGGCTATTTTTATCATGCTAGCCATAGGGCTTTTAATCACCATAGGTATAGGCAGTTCTTTTGGCACTATTCCTATCATCGCTGCCTTATTTTGCCCTATATGTATAGAGCTTGGTTTTTCACCTGCTGCGATTATTTTTATCATCGGTGTTGCTGGAGCTTTAGGCGATGCAGGATCGCCTGCTAGTGAGACGACTTTGGGAGTGAGTGTAGGGCTTAATGCAGATAAGCAAGGTGATCACATTAAAGATACTTGTATACCAACATTTTTATG
The DNA here is from genome assembly GCF_025771685.1 of Campylobacter sp. IFREMER_LSEM_CL2194. NCBI lineage: Bacteria > Pseudomonadati > Campylobacterota > Epsilonproteobacteria > Campylobacterales > Campylobacteraceae > Campylobacter > Campylobacter sp. IFREMER_LSEM_CL2194. The sequence goes on along the minus strand of NZ_JAKMQS010000020.1, from coordinate 8,203 downwards.
TTTTAATGGCTCTTTGCTTATCTTAGGTAGTGTTATAGCGTTTTGTTTGCTTTAATACATTAGTAAAATTCCGCTTGAGAGTCTGCTTGAAGATTTATTATACTCAATAAGACTCTCACCATAACCATTAAAATACTGAGTGTAAATATACAAGCCATTGTTGGAGATTTTATAAGCTCCGCTTATTTCCACTGCACCGCGGTTATTAGCAAAGTTTAAATTATTACGCCATAAGATATTGATAAAATAATCATCTTGAGTGTAAGCAAGATTGATATCAAAATTACCCAAATATTTTTCTATATCAGGATTATCATCCTCTGAGCTTTTTTCAGGAATTCTTAGCCAAACCCTAGGTATGAACACAAAGTCCCCAAAAAACCATGCATTGCTTAGATAAATTCTATTCCAAGATCTTGATTTTGGGTCATCTTGCCCGTTTGATTCGTGTAATAAACCAACGCGTACATTTTTTAAATTTTCAAAAGCTCCATGCCCACTTATAGGAAAATTGATGAAAAATTCAGGCAAATAATTAGTCTCCCTAAAAGGTGATGAATGCTCATAAAGCTGCCACCACGAAATTTGTGTATAAGCTATGTTATAGCTTTCGTTTAAACCCAAAAGATTTTCAAAAAGAGTTTTTTTAAGACTTACTTGAAATTTAGTTTCAGTGCTTTTATAATCTCTTTTGCTAAAACTATAAGAAACAGGCATAAAATAACTAAGATTATGCGTGCTAATACCAAAAGGATTGTATGATTTTTCTGTGCCAAGGTAATTTGCTAAAGCTTCGCTTCTTGGGTTGAAATCATCTATTTTATGTTCTTTTGTTGCATTTTGCTCATTGTTAAGAGAAAGTTCTAAATTTTTTGTTTTTGCTGTATCTTTTAAAGCTAAGCTTTTATAAATTTGCATAGCCTTTTTATACTCACCTTGTCTTTCATATTCTAAGGCTTGATTGATTAAATCTTCATTTGCTAAAGCACTAAAAGCACATATTATGGGTAAGATTGTCTTTTTCATGAAGCCACTTTTTGTATTCGTTAAAATAATTTAAATTTATAAACTCATTTTCATTTTTAAAATCTATAAATTCTGCTTTCATTGTATCACAAAAAAGAGCTAGTTTGTGGTTATTTTCTTGTAAAAATTGCAAAGTTTTTTCAAAATTTCTACCATGATAAAATCCACATAAATAATGCTTGTGTTTTTCTGTGCTTGCTAAGAGTATATTTTGTGATTTTAGATGATGAAAAAGTTTAAAAATACTTTCTTTGCTTATGTTTGGGCTATCCACGCTAAGGATAAATACATAGGTGTTTTGAAAATGTTTGAGTATGGAATTTAAGGCAATGAGTGGGGAATAGTTATTTAAATCCTCATCTAAAATAAGTGCTAAGTTTTTTTGATGAAATTTATCTTTTTTAGCGCTAATAAAAACTTGATTAAAAATTCTTGACATTTTTTCATATTGATAAAGAGTTAAGTTTTTATCATCTACTTGCAATAAGCTTTTATCTTCTCCCATGCGTGAAGACTTTCCGCCACATAAAATCACGCAAGGATAGGGAATTTTTTCACTCATAAAAACCTCATAAATTCATCAAAATATTTTATAATACATTTATGAAATATACAGATTTAATACAAATAAAAGATTATTTTAAACAATTTCAAAGGCTAAATTATCTCAAACGTCTTGATGATAATATCTTAGAGCTTAGCTTAGATCATCAAGCTTTTATACTAGATTTAACACGTGGAAAAAGTGGAATTTACCAAGATAAGCTCCAAGCAAAAGCTTATAATGCACCTTTTGATTTTATGTTAAAAAAATACTTTTCTAATGCAAAGATTTTAAATTTAGAAGTATTAGAAAATAATAGAATTTTATCTTTTGAAGTTTTATCAGAAAAATCTTACAAAGCTTATGGGGCTAAGATTTATTTTGAATTTACAGGAAAAAACACCAATGTCATCATTACAGATACTAATGATATTATCATAGAAGCTTTGCGTCATATAGATAAAAGTTATCGTATTGTAAAAATAGGTGAAAAACTCCAAGCTTTAAAAGCTTATGAGATCAAAGAAGAATTTGTAAAGATTGATGATTTTAATGTGTATTTTAAAGAAAGTGCTAAAAAGTTACAGCAAGAGCGCTTAAAAGATATAAAAGAAAATAAACTTTTAAATGTAGATAAAAAAATTTTTACCCTTAAAGAGAGTATAGAAAATTTAGAACAAGAAAGCAATTTATTAAAAAAAGCTCAAGAGTTAAGCCAAAAAGCAGATGTTTTATTTGCTAATTTAAATTCTTTAAAAGATTATCAAAGAGAATTTATTCTGCAAGATTTTAATGCAAATGAGCTTGCTTTTAAGCTTGAAGATACACCTAAAAACAGTGCGAATGAATTTTACAAAATGGCTAAAAAGCTAAAACAAAAGGCTAAAAATATCAACATAGAAAGAGAAATTTTAAGTGAAAAACTTGATTTTTTAATCAATTTAAAAGATTTAATCACTAAAAGCGCTTCTTTGCGAGAATTAGAAGTTTTAATGCCTAAAAAAAGTAAAAAAACCAAAAAAGAAGAGTTAAATGCAGGGGTTAGTAGCTTTTATTTTGATGAGTTTAAAATCAGCGTAGGACGCAATGAAAAAGCTAATGAGTATTTATTAAAAATAGCTAAAAAAGATGATATTTGGTTGCATGTGAAAGATTATCCTAGTGCGCATGTGATCATTACTTCAAATAAATTAAAAATAAGTCAATTAGTGCTAGAATTTGCCGCAAAGCTTTGTGTGGAATTTTCCAAGTTAAGCTCTGGAACTTATTTGGTCGATTATACGAGCAAGAATTTTGTTAAAGTTAGAGAGAAGGCTTTTGTAAATTATACAAATTATAAGACTATAAGCATTTTAAAGGAGTAAATATGCCTATAAGTCCCATAGGTGGCGTTAATTATGCTAACCAAAATGCACCGGTACATTCAGCACAAGTGAGCAATGAACTAGCAAAAGACTCTTTTGCGACTTTGGTAAATATGAGTGAGTTTCAAGCAAAAGAAAAGGCGGTTGAAAAACTTGAAAAAGTTAATCAAACTCACGAAGTAAGTGATGAGGTAAAAGAAAGGCAAGAGGAAGAAAAGAAGCATTCTAAACATCATCAAGAACAAGAAGAAAAAGATGAACAAGAAGAAAAAGAGCAAGAGGTGGTTAAAAAAAGCTCTCATTTGCTTGATTTAAGTATATAGAAAGGATAAAAATGTTTTCAAAGACAAGAATTCTTAGTGCTATTGTGATGATAGCTGTAATAGCTGTTGTTGCTTTAGTAGATAATTTTTTGATTAATTTTGCTATTTTTGGTGTTTTATTGTTTTTGGCATTTAATGAGGCAAAAGCTATGTTTAAAAGCAAACATGCAAGTGCCTTTGTGGCTTTGTGTATTTTTGCAATAGGAGCATTTTTAGATAAACCTTTCTTTATAGGTCTTATGGCTTTGATTTTGATTTTGGGATATTTAGTTTATAAAAAAAGTGAAAATTTAAATGAGCTTATGCCTTATATATATCCTACTTTACCTATTTTAATGCTTTATCAAGTATTAAGCTATGAGGGTATGTTTGTATTGTTTTGGCTTATAGTGATTGTCGTTGCTTGTGATAGTGGGGCGTATTTTATAGGAAAGCTAATTGGCGAGAGAGCTTTTTCTCCAACAAGCCCAAATAAAACTTTAGAAGGGGTTGTAGGTGGCATAGTTTGTGCAGGGATTTTAGGAACTATTATAGGTTCTTTTGAATTTAGCTTAGTAAAAAGTATTTATATATCTTTAATCGTAGCTATTTTTGCTGTGATAGGGGATTTGCTTGAGAGCTATTTTAAAAGACAAGCAGGCATTAAAGATAGTGGTAATTTAATCCCAGGACATGGGGGAGTTTTAGATAGAATTGATGCTGTTATCATTGCAGCATTTGCAATGGCAACTTTAGTATGATCGTACTTGGAAGCACAGGAAGTATAGGGGTTAATACTCTTTTTATTACTAAAGAAAAAAACATAAGCATAGAAGCCTTATCTTGTGGTAAAAATATCAAGCTTTTAAATGAGCAAATAGCTCTTTTTAAGCCTAAATTTGTATGTATACAAGATGAAAAAGATAAAACCTTGGTTGATCATGATAAGATTTTTTGTGGTCAAGAGGGCTTAAAAGCGATGATAGCTGAGTGTAAAAGCTCTTTGGTGGTAAATGCTATAGTAGGTTTTGCAGGGTTAAACTCAAGTCTTATGGCACAAAAGCTTGGTAAAACCTTAGCCTTGGCAAATAAAGAAAGCCTAGTAGTAGCAGGAAAATTTTTTGACACTTCTAAGATTAAAGCTATAGATAGCGAACACGCAGCACTAAAGTGTTTGATAGATAAAAGAAAAGACATTAAAAAACTTTTCATCACAGCAAGTGGCGGGGCCTTTTATAATTATAAAATCAAAGATTTAAAAAATGTCAGCGTAAAAGAAGCCCTTAAGCACCCCAACTGGAGCATGGGAGCTAAGATCACCATAGATAGTGCTAGTATGTGCAATAAGCTTTTTGAAATCATCGAAGCTTATCATCTTTATGGTATTAAGCAAATAGATGCTTTGATAGAAAGAAAATCTTTAGTGCATGCTTTGTGCGAGTTTAAAGACGGTGGTATAAGTGCGTATTTTTCTCATGCAAATATGCGTTTGTCTATAGCTCAAGCGATTTTAGATGAGCATGATCAAAGCTTTATAGAAAATTTAGATTTATTAGCTATACCAAGTTTAAAATTTGAAAAAATTAGTTTAAAAAAATATCCTATATTTTCACTCAAAGATGAACTTTTGAAAGAGCCTGATTTGGGTGTGATTATAAATAGTGCAAATGAGTATATGGTGTATCAATTTTTAGCCCAAAAAGCACAGTTTTTAGACATAGCTAAAGGAATTTTTAAAGCATTAGATCATTTTGGTGTGCCAAAGATTAACCAAATTGAAGATGTTTTTGAGTATGATAAACAAGTAAGGCTTTATTTAGATAAGGAAATGAAGTGAGATATTTTTTAAGTATTTTGATTTTTATAAATGCAGTTTTTGCTTTAGAATTTAGTGTGAAAGAAAATGGAAAAAGTTTAGATGATAATAACACAGTTTTAATCCTTGGAGGCATACAAGGAGATGAGCCAGGTGGGTTTCATGCAGCTAGCTTGCTTTTGAGTGATTATAATATCACTAAAGGTAAAATTATCGTTGCGCCAAATTTGGCTTTTGAAAGTATTATCGCTAGAAATAGGGGAAATTTTGGAGATTTAAATAGAAAATTTGCCCATATAGATGAAAGTGATCCTGATTTTCACACCATAGAGCGTATAAAAAAGCTTATTTTAGACCCTGAAGTTAATATGGTCATAAATTTGCACGATGGAAGTGGTTTTTATAGACCTCAATATGAAAGCAAAGATAAAAATCCAAACCGCTGGGGTAACACTAGCATTATTGATCAAAGTGAGGTAAATTCTACAAAATATGCAGACTTAGAAAGCATAGCTAAAGAAGCGGTAGAAAATATCAATAAAGCCTTAGTAAAAGAAGAACATCAATATCATTTAAAAAACACCAAAACCCAAGAAAGCAATGACAAAGATATGCTAAAGGCTTTAACTTATTTTGTAGTGTCAAATCACAAAGCAGCCTTTGCTAATGAAGCGAGTAAAAATTTACCAACACATTTAAGAGTGTATTATCATCTTTTGGCGGTGGAGTATTATCTAAAAAAGGCAAATATAGAATTTCAAAGAACTTTTGATCTAACTCCAAATGGGGTTTATAGAGCCATTGAAAAGCCTTTGGAAGTAAGACTTTTTAATGATAAAATTTTACTTTATCTTGACAAACCCGCTAATAGAGTGAATTTTTTACCTTTTCCCACCAACCAAGCTTTAAATTATGAAGCAAGCAATGAAATTACAGCAGTGATTTCAAATGCTAATTCATACTCAGTCAATTACGGCAATCGCTTGCAAACTAGATTGTATCCTGAATATTTTGAATTTTCAAATGCCTTAGAAAGCGTTGAAATGATAGTAGATGGAAAAAATATACAAACAAATTTTGCTCAAAAAATCATGGTAAAAAATAGCTTTAAAATTCCTTCTATTGTAGGTGTAAGGGTTAATGTCATAGGTTTTGATAGGGGTAATGATGAAAGCGGTATAGAGATAAGTAAAAATCAAATGCAAAGTCGTTATTCTTTAGATAAAAAAAGAAAAATTTATAGAGTGGAATTTTATGAGCTAAAGAATGCAAATTTAGCCGATCAAGCCTTAGAAAAAAAGACAAATTTTAAAGAAATCAAAAAAGCAAACATACCTGCAAAAGCCATAGAAAAAGCAGAAGAAAAAGACAAATTTATCGGTATGATTTTAGTGGAATTTCAATGAAAAGCCTAATCCTTGCTATAGAAAGCTCGTGTGATGATAGTTCTATTGCTATCATAGATAAAAACAGCTTTGAATGCATTTTTCATACAAAGATTTCTCAAGAAAATGCTCATAGTGTTTATGGTGGGGTGGTACCTGAGCTTGCAGCAAGATTACACAGCGAGGCTTTACCTAAAATCTTAGAAAAATGCCAAAAATACTTTGACAAACTTTGTGCCATAGCAGTTACAAATGAACCTGGTCTTAGTGTGAGTTTGATAGGTGGAGTTGCTATGGCTAAAATGCTTGCTATTAGTTTAAATTTACCGCTTATAGCGATTAATCATCTAAAAGGACATATCTACTCTATGTTTTTAGATAAAAAAGCTAGTTTTGATATGGGTGTGTTGCTTGTAAGTGGTGGGCATACTATGGTGCTTTTTATTGATGAGCAAGGTAAAATCACAGAACTAGCAAAAACAAATGATGATAGCTTTGGAGAAAGTTTTGATAAAGTAGCTAAGATGATGGGGCTTGGTTATCCTGGTGGGGCTATCATAGAAAATTTAGCTAAAAATGTAAAAGAAAGTGATTTAGAATTTAGCATACCTTTGCTTCATTCTAAAGACTTAGCTTATAGTTTTTCAGGACTTAAAAACCAAGTGCGTTTGGAAATTTTAAAAGAAGAGTTAAGCTTAGAGCGTAAAAGCAAAATCGCCTTTGCATTTCAAAAAGCAGCCATAGCTCATATTTTAAATAAGTTAGAAAAAATTTTTAAAGAGTATAAATTTAAGCGTTTTGGCATAGTGGGTGGAGCTAGTGCAAATTTAAGCTTAAGAAGTCAAATAGAGCATTTATGCCAAAGCTATCAATGTGAGCTTTTGCTAGCTCCACTTGAGTATTGCTCAGACAATGCTTTGATGATAGCAAGGGCAGCTTGTGAAGCTTATGAGCGTAAAGAATTTGTAAGTATTGAAGATGATCTTATAAGCCCTAAAGTAAAAAACTTACAAGGCGTATTATGAAAAAGGCTTTTACTATTATAGAGCTTGTGTTTGTGGTAATTATACTTGGGGTTTTAGCAGCAGTTGCTCTGCCAAAATTTAGTACAAGTAAAGATGAAGCAAGCACAGCTCAAGCTTTGGGAAATTTAAAAATTTTTATCAATGATATAAGTGCTTATGTGCTAAAAAATGAAAGTCTTTCAAGCATAGCTTTGATGAGTAATGTAGCAAATGTAAAAAACGAAGATTTATCAACTTTGCAAAATTCCACCAAAGAACTTGATTTTAGTGTAGGAAATGATGAGCAGTGTTTTAAAGTGCTTTTTGTGGATAAAGAAAGCATTTTACTTTTAGCGTTTATAGTAGATAATGCTCAAAAAAGCAAAGTCCAAAATATAGCAGATTTAAAAAATCAAGTTTTGAAAGATCCTAAAAATCAAAGTATAAAAACTCAACTAGATGAGGCTTTAAATGCTTTTAGTCAAAGTGAATTTGCAAGCACTTCAAAATCCAAAGCTTGTCAAGGTCTAATCCACTCTAAAGCTTTTAAAGATTTAGCTACTAGAGTGTATTTTCTAAGTGGTAGTTAAAAATACACCCCACCACTTAAATACAATTTCATTCTATGCTCATCATCGTATTTATATTGATGTAATGCTCTAGCTGCATCAAGTTTTATATAATACTCATTAGCTTTATTATAAAGTATTTGTAAGCCTACTGCATCTAAAAAATGCTCATCTGCTAATCTACTACCTGAAT
>NZ_JAKMQS010000019.1:0-14083 GCF_025771685.1 Campylobacter sp. IFREMER_LSEM_CL2194 | reverse complement strand
TTAGCATTTTAATTTTTTAATAACACTGTCTAATTTTTTACTATCTCCATCTTTTAAATCTTCTAAAGCCTCTATAGCAGGAACGAAATCTTCCATTTCATCAAGATAGTTTTCTAAAGCATTGCGTAAAATTTCAGCCTTTTTCTTTTTAGAAAATTTTGCAGTTTGATTTAAGCGCTCGTAAAGTTCTTCTGAAAGAGTTAGAGTGTATCTTTTATTCATTGTCTAGCCTTTATTTTGGTCTTATTGCTTCTTGGCAAGCTTTACATTTATAATTTGTGTTAGTTGTTTGTATTTTTTGATGAATTTCATAAGGAACTTTATGAATTTTATCTGTGCAAGAACAAATGTATTCATAAAATTCTTGCAATTCACCTAGGTTTGTATTTTTGTCTTTTTTGCTAAGTTGGGCTTGGTGCCATTTTTCTATTTTCATATCTTCTCTTAAAATATGCTCTAAAAGCCATTTGGATGCAATTATATTAAGTTTTTCTTTTAAATCATTAGTACTTTTTAAATTTTGGATCAAATCTATCATGGATTGTATGATACTTTTATGAATTTTTTGATGATTAGCAAGTTCAGGATAGCCTATTTTTGCCATATATTTTTCTTCTTCGGCAAAATGTTCTTTCATATAATTGAAAAAATCCGCAAGTAAAAATTTAATTTGTCCTTTATGAATAGGTTTATCCGAAATCATCTCAACATTGGCAGCAAGTTCAAAAAGTTTTTGGTGCTGCTTGTCGATTTCTTCATTATGAATACTATATTTGTCGCACCATTTTGGTAACATACTAAAACCCCTTGTTTGGTTTGTGGGAGAGTTCTTGATGTATTATAATTTACAATATTTTAAATTATGATTAATTTTTATTAAATTTCGGTTTTTTCTTTACATAAAATTAAATTAGTAGAGCATTTTTTACATTTAAATTGTACTTTAGAATATTGTATTTTTAAATGAATTTCATAAGGAACTTTATGAATTCTACCTTCGCATTGGCATTGAAATAAAAACTTTTTTATTTTTGGTTTTTCTTCTTCAAAGCTATCTGAAGAATTTTTTATTTGCGTACTTTGTTTCCAATACTCTATCATCATATCATGCTAAATGATATGTTCTATAAGCCATGAATTAACCATTATGTATAATTTTTATTTTAGGTCATTGGTGCTTTTTATGTTTTGTATGAGTTTTATTATAGATTTTGTGATTTGTTTATATATGAGTTTATGTTGGTTTAAGTAAGGATAATTAATCTCAGCCATGTAGTTTTCTTCATCTTGAAAATGAATTTTAATATAGTGAAAAAAATCAGCAACTATTTTTTAAGTTCTACTTGATAAATTGGTCTATCTGAAATTTCTTCAACTCTAGCAGCAAGTTCAAAAAGTTTTTTATGTTGTTCATCAATTTTTTCATTATTAATGCTATATTTTTGATCCCATTCAGGTAACATAAAAATCCTAACAGTATAAATTATAAAATAGTTAATATTTTATAAATATTTTGCTTTAATTCTACTAAATTCACACTCAATTTACACAAAAAAAATATAATGTTTTAAGTAAAATATAATAAAAAGGTTAAAAATGGCTACACAAATTCTTTTGTTAGAAGATGATATTAATTTAGGAGAAATTGTTAGTGAATTTTTAGAAGAAGAAGGTTTTATAGTTACTTTAGTGGATAATGCTCAAGATGCGCAAGATAAAGCTTATGAGAAAAATTTTGATTTATGGATTTTAGATGTAAAAGTTCCACAAGGTGATGGTTTTAGTGTGCTTAAAAATTTAAGAGAATCTGGCAAATATACTCCAGCTATTTTTATGACTTCATTAAATACTACTATGGATTTACAAAAAGGTTTTGAAAGCGGTTGTGATGATTATATTAAAAAGCCTTTTGAATTGCAGGAGTTAAAAATAAGAATTAATGCTATTTTAAAGCGTTCTTTTGCTCATAAAAATGAAGATTATGAAGACTTGGGAAATGGTTTTAAGTTTGCTTTTGTTTCGCAAACTTTATATCAAGACGATAAACCTTTAACTCTGCCTTTAAAAGAATTAAAGCTTTTATCTTTGCTTTTAAAAAATAAAGGTAAATTTATAGATACTGCTTGTATTTTTGAAGAAATTTGGGAGTATGATCAAGAGCCAAGTGAGCTTAGCTTAAGAGCTTATGTAAAAAATTTACGAAAAATTTTAGGCAAAGATAGTATTGTCAACCAAAGAGGAAGAGGGTATTGTTATGTATGAAGCCAAGCGCGTTGCATGGCAAATTCTTTCTTTGTATTTAGTGAGTATAGGAAGTGTTCTTATAGTACTTTTTGGCGTATGGTATGCAAAGTTAATAGAAGAATTAATAGCCGAACATAGCATAAAATTAAGACAAGAACATCGTTTTGTAATTTTACAAATGGAAAAGTTACGTTTTGAGCCTATAGAAAAAGGTGCTAGAAAAATTGCTCAAATTTCTAATATAAAATTTGCAATATTTGATAGAACAAAAGTTTATTTTTCTAATCTTGACTTGCCTGCTCAAACAACATTTTTTAAACTTAATAACGCAAATATTTATAATAATAACACTCTAATTTATGTAGCTGATGTGAATTTAAATAATTTATTGCTTGCAAATACTCAAGGACAAGATGCTTTGGAGGTCCTAGGTGATGTTAATCGTTTGAGGGTTTTAGTACAAGGTGATGATATCTCCAAAGAACTTGGATTTATAAGATTTAAAGTAGCTTTGGCTATGGTTTTTTCTTTGATTTTTGTAAGTATAATGGCTTATTTTATACTAAAATTTGCACTCAAGCCTTTAGAAATGAGAATAAGATTTTTAAATAATTTTATAAAAGATACCACTCATGAGATTAATACTCCAATTAGTGCGATATTAATGAGTGTAGAAGGTTTAGAAAGAAAAAAGAATTTTGAAGAACTTAAAGCTTTAAAGCGTGTAAAAATAGCTGCTTTGACTTTGAGTCATTTGTATTCAGATTTAACTTTTTTAAATTTTTCTCAAGCTTATGAGGCTAAAAAGAATTGGATATTTTTAAAAGATTTGATTAAAGAAAGAATGGAGTATTTTAAGATATTTTTGGAGCAAAAAAATATCAATTTAGAGCTTAGCTTGGAAGATGGTGGAAAAATTTATGCCAATAAAGAGCAGTTTTTTAAAATGTTTGATAATCTTGTTAATAATGCTATAAAATATAATATAAAAAATGGACATATTAAAATAATGCTTTTGGAGCAAAGACTTATAATAGAAGATAGTGGCTGTGGTATAGCAAAGGAAAATTTGGCCAACATTTTTGAGCGTTATTCAAGATTTAATGAAAATCAAGGTGGTTTTGGTATAGGGCTTTCTTTAGTGGATAAAATTTGTAAAGATCATAACATTAACATAAAAGTAGAAAGTGAGCTAAATAAAGGAACAAAATTTATTTTAACTTGGAAAAATTAAAATTATTTATTGCTCATTTTAGCCTTTTCTTTGGCATTTATAAGTGTTGTGATAAATTCATTTAAATTTTTAGTATCGTTTTGATTTAGAGTTTGTGAGGTATGATTTAGCATTTGAGTGATTAAAACTTCGTTGCTTAAGTCATTATCACCAAATTCTCTAGCTTTTTGTAGAATTTTTAAAGCAAGCAAATTTTTTACTTCATACATTTTAATCCTTTAAATAAATCACGCTAACAATGCGCTTTGGAGTTTGGTTTTTTCTATAAGAAAAAAATCTCTTATCATCAAAGGTGCAAAGATTGATATCAAAAATATCACTAACACCTAATTCTTTTGCTTGAAATTTAACCAATGCTTTTAAATCAAGCTTATTTTCATGTAAAAAAGGTGCAAATTTTTCTTTGCTGTAGTTTAAAACCTCGCCATTAATTTCATAATTTTTAGCACAAATTCCTGCTGAAATGATGAGTTTTAAATTCTTTGCTTGAGTGTTAAAACTTTCTTGCATTTTTAAAACAGCTTCTTTTAAGATATTTTCAAAACATCCTTTTCTGCCTGAATGTAAAGCTGCTATGGCTTTATTTTTATCATCATATAAAAGCAAAGGTAAGCAATCAGCACTTAAAATACACAAAGCTACATTTTTTTCATTACTAATTACCCCATCAGCATTAAAGTGAAAATCTTTATTATATTGAGTGATGATATTAGAATGAATTTGATTTAAAAATACACACTTTTTTATAGAATTTTCCCAAGGAAAAATATTATCGTGAATTTTTGCTCTAAAAATATTATAATCTTGATCAAAAGTTACAAAAGCTTTTGCAAAATCATTTTCTAATAAAGTGATGCAATTTTGTCTATTTGTTGCCATGAAATTTCTTTTTTATAATTTAATTGTCTGTGTATGTATCTTGCTAAAAGATCGCTTTCTATATTAACGCGTCTTCCTATAATGTAATCTTTAAATAAGGTTTCATTAAAGGTTATAGGAATGATAGTTAAACGAATACCATCTTTTAAAACTTCATTGATAGTCAAGCTCACTCCATCTATGGCTACACTTGCTTTATTTGCCATATAAATTTGTATATCATCAGGACATTTAATATAAAAATCAACCCCGTTTTCTTTTTTAGAAATATTAGTAATTTCACCTATACCATCAATATGTCCTTGCATTAAATGTCCATCTATTCTATCGCCATAAGCTAGTGCAGGTTCAATATGTACATAATCTTTTAAATTTTCAATAGCTATGTGAGTTCTTGTTTCATAAGAAAGTTCAAGGTTAAAACCATCATCAAAAAGTTTTGTTACGCTCAAACACGCACCATTAACTGCTATGCTATCGCCTAGTTTTGGTTTGTAGTTTGCTTTTAATCTTAAAGTGTTGTTTTGATATGATTTGACAAAGGCTAATTCGCGGATTAATCCATTAAACATTCAATACCTTTAATTTTTATGAGATTTTATCTAAAACTTTTAAATTTCAAAAAGTATTTTTAGTGTTTTATTTTAAAAAATATTATATAATTTTTGCCTTTTTTATAAAAATGAGGTCAAAATATGTATGATATAATCGTAATAGGTGGTGGGCATGCTGGAGTTGAAGCTAGTGCTGCTGCTGCTAGAATGGGTAAAAAAACTTTACTTTTAACTACTTTAATCGAGCAAATTGGTGCTGCAAGTTGTAATCCTGCTATAGGTGGTTTAGCAAAAGGACATTTGGTAAAAGAGCTTGATGCTATGGGTGGACTTATGGGGCAAATTACCGATGAGGCTGGAATTCAATTTAGAATTTTAAATGAAAGCAAAGGTGTTGCAGTGCGCGGAAGTAGAGCACAAATTGATATGGATGCTTATAGAATTTGTGCTAGAAATATGCTTTTAAAACTTGAAAATTTAGAAATCTCTCAAGAGCAAGCTTTGTCTTTGATTGTTGAAAATGATGAGCTTAAAGGGGTTAAAACTAATTTAGAAAATACATATTTTGCTAAAAAAATCATACTTACAACAGGAACTTTTTTAAATGGACTTATCCATATAGGTGAAACCAAACTTCAAGCAGGTAGGGTAGGCGAGCTTGCATCTGTAAATTTGGGAGATTACTTAAAACAAAGTGGTTTAAAAGTAGGAAGATTAAAAACAGGAACTTGCCCAAGGGTTGATGCTAAAAGTATCGATTTTAGTGTTTTAGAAATTCAACCTGGAGATGAAAATCCTAAAGCTTTTAGCTTTAAAACAAAAAATTTCAAGCCTAATCAACTTCCATGTTATATAGCAAGAACAAATTTAAAAACACATGAGATTATAAAAAGTAATTTCTACCGTGCTCCGCTTTTTACAGGGCAAATTGAAGGTATAGGACCAAGATATTGTCCTTCTATAGAAGATAAGATTAATCGTTTTGGTGATAAAGAAAGTCATCATTTATTTATAGAACCACAAACTAAAGATGCGACTGAATATTATATCAACGGCTTTTCTACCTCGCTTCCTTATGAAGTGCAAATTGCAATGCTAAGAAGTATAAAAGGTTTTGAAAATGCTAAAATCACGCGTTTTGGCTATGCTATAGAGTATGATTATATAGACCCAACAGAACTAAAACATACTTTAGAAACCAAAAAGATTAAAAATTTATATTGTGCTGGGCAAATTAATGGAACCACTGGTTATGAGGAAGCTGCTGCGCAAGGTTTTATGGCAGGAGTGAATGCGGTTTTAGCAATTGATGAAAAAGATCCTTTTGTGTTAAGGCGTGATGAGGCTTATATAGGGGTGTTGATTGATGATTTAGTGATGAAAGGTACTAAAGAGCCTTATAGAATGTTTACTTCAAGAGCTGAGTATAGATTGCTTTTAAGAGAAGAAAATGCCATTTTAAGACTTGGAGAATATGGATATAATTTTAAACTTTTAAGTCAAGAAGATTATGCATATATTGAAAATATAAAACAAAATGTTGATAAAGGACTTGAGTTTTTACTTCAAACTACATGGACACCAAGTAAGCAAAATAATGAATTTTTACAAAGCATTGAAGAGGAAAAGATTACTTCAATAGTGAGTTTGCAAAAAATTGTTGCAAGAGCTAGTTTTAATATAGAAAAATTAAAAGCTTTAGATGAAATGTTTAAAAATATGGATGAGTATTCTTTAAATGAAATTTTAAATGAAGCAAAGTATTATCATTATATTGCAATGCAAAAAGCACAAATTGAAAAAATGAAAAATTTAAATGATTTGAAAATCCCTGAAAATTTTGACTTTAAAAGTGTGAGTGGATTGAGTAATGAAGTAGTGGAAAAACTGCAAAAATTTAATCCACCAACTATTTTTGCTGCTTCGCAAATTAGCGGTATTACTCCTGCTGCTTTGGATATTTTACATATTTATATCAAAATGAAAAAACAATAGATAATAATAAATTTATCTATTGTTATGATTTAAAACAAACATTTATTTTTGTTTTTAAATAAATATCCATATATCTTAAATCAAGCTTTTTATACCAAAGAAAAAATTTATCATTTTTTAGATAAACTGCTAAGTTTTACAAAAAAATCAAAACAAAGGAAGTAAAATGGCTACATCTGAAAGTAGACGAAGCTTTATGGGCTTTGCCTTTGGAACGGTAGCTGCTGTGGGTGGTGCTTTTTCATTAGTTGCAATGAAAAAAACATGGGATCCACTCCCAAGTGTAAAAGCAGCAGGTATTACTACTGTAGATCTTTCTGGCATGAAAGAGGGCGAGCTTAGAACAATTGAATGGCGTAAGAAGCCTATATTTATCTTAAAAAAAGATGCAGATATGGCAAAAGATAGCAATAGAGATGTTGTTGTAGGTGATGTTGCTTATACTGTAGTTATTGGTCTTTGTACGCATTTAGGCTGTATTCCAGCTTACGCTCCAAGCGAAAAATTATTTAAGTGTGCTTGCCATGGTGGTGAATTTGACACCAGTGGTAAAAATGTATTTGGTCCTCCTCCAAGACCTTTGGACATTCCTCCTTTTAGAATTGATGGAACAAAATTAGTATTAGGCGAAGAAGGTCCAGAATATAAAAAAATGATCGCGGAGGCTTAATATGGCACAGATAAAAAAAGCAAATGGTATTGTAGATTGGCTTGATCAAAGATTAGCGGTAAATAAGCTTTTTAATGTTTTAATGGCTCAATATTGGATACCAAAACAAATTAACTTCTTATGGGCAATGGGTGTTATTTTAACTACTCTTTTTGCTATTTTATTTATTTCAGGTTTATTTTTAGTAATGTATTACAAGCCAGATGTAGCTTTGGCTTTTGATAGCGTAAATAAAACTATCATGCAAGAAGTGGAGTATGGGTGGCTTTGGCGTCATATGCACGGTGTGGCTGCTTCGGTTGTATTTTTAATCATATATATCCATATGTTAACAGGAATTTATTATGGCTCTTATAAAAGAGGCCGCGAAATGATTTGGATTAGTGGTATGCTTTTATTTGTTGTATTTTCAGCAGAAGCATTTAGTGGATATATGTTACCTTGGGGGCAAATGAGTTTTTGGGCTGCTCAAGTTATTACTCAACTTTTTGGTGGAATTCCTTTTATAGGTGATGCGTTGGTTATTTGGATAAGAGGAGATTTTGCAGTTTCAGATCCAACTTTAACTAGATTTTTTATGTTACATGTATGTTTATTGCCTATTGTGATTTTAGCAATTATTGCATTCCACTTTTATTCTTTAAGAATTCCTCATGTTAATAATGAAATTTCAGAAGAGATTGATTTTGATTTAGAAGCTGAAAAATATTTAGCAGGTGATACAAAAGGTTCTAAAGTTATTCCTTTTTGGCCAGGATTTTTAGCTAAAGATTTTATGTATATTGCGCTATTTATGATTTTCTTCTTTTACTTGGTATGTTTTAAATTCAATTTTGCAATGGATCCAATCAACTTTGACCCAGCAAATTCTTTAAAAACACCTCCTCATATTTATCCTGAATGGTATTTCTTATGGAGTTATGAAGTTTTAAGAGGATTTTTCTTTGATGTTGGAAGCATTAAGGCTTTTGATATAGGACTTGCAGCATTTGGTATAGCACAAATTATTTTCTTCTTATTACCTTGGCTTGATAGAAGTGATGTTGTAAAACCAGCACATGAAAGACCGATGTTTTTTGTATGGTTTTGGGTGTTATTGATAGATTTAATTGTACTAACAGTTTATGGAAAACTTCCTCCAACAGGAATTAATGCTTGGATAGGATTTTACGCTTCTATGGTATTTTTACTATTATTGTTAGTAGTCTTACCAATTATTACTATCATGGAAAGAAAAAGGGGCTAATAATGAGAGAATTAAAAATATTTTTTGTAGTTGTCTTTTTCACAGGTTTAGTTTATTGGGGGGTTGAGCCTTACGCGCATTCAGTGATGAATCCTCCTTCAACTCCAGTTAATTTTGACTTTGCAAAAGCTGATGCAGAATTTACCAAAGGTGAAGTTGCTTTAAAAGAAAAAGCAGCAGTGGATGCTAATGCTTCAGGAAGTGAAAAAGCTATAGCTAATGCTCAAAAAGCATTAGAGCTTGCAAAAAGCCAAGAAGAAGCTACTAAGCAATTATGGGAAAAAATCGCAAAAATTGATTTTAGTAAAGGTAATGCACAAAAAGGAAAAGAGCTTTTTGAAGGAAATTGTATTGCATGCCATGGTGTGAAAGCTGTCGGAATTCCTGCTACTATTACAGATTCTTCTTTGGGTGTAACGCCTCCTGATTTGAGTGATGCAGGTGCTATTTATGATGAGAAATTTTTAACCGCGCTTATCATTGATCCGGTTAAAGCTTTGCAAATTTCACATAAATTTAATGATGAAAATCCATTCTTAATGCCTGCTTATCCTTTAAGTGGCGATGAAACACAAGATAATCAAGATTTAGCAGATTTAATTGCATTCTTTAAAAATACAGCTAGTGAATATGAAAAAGAATTTGATGCAAAATTAAAAGCTGATTTAGAAGAAAAATATGCTAAAAATCAAGAGCTTTCAGAGCAAGCAAAAACAGCTTTAATTGCAAAAGAGTTTGATTTTGCTAAAAACAAACATACATTTGAAAATGCTTGTGGAAGATGCCATGATGTAAAATATGATGGCTTTGTTTCAAGCTCAAATATGAGTGATTTAAAAAATTATCTTGGTATGACACCTCCAGATTTATCTATGATGATTCGTTCTAAAGGTGCACATTATCTTGAAATCTTCATCAATGAACCTCAAAAGAAAATTCATGGAACTGCTATGCCAAGAGTTGGTTTGAATGAAAAAGCACAAACTCAAGTTATTAATTATCTTGAAAAAGTTGGTGATAGTAAAAAAGAAGAAAGAGAGCAAACAGGAATTTATATCATGATATTCTTTGCTATCTTAAGTATTTTTGCTATAGGCTGGAAAAGATCAGTTTGGTCTAAACTACACTAATTTACCCAAAGAACGCCTTGTGGCGTTCTTTTTCTTCAATAATAAGCTAAATATAAAATAAAATTTGATATAATATTTTTTCATTTCACACGCATTAATTTCCTTATTAGGTTGCTTATGGGTTAAAGAATGCGGAGGAATAAACCTAATTATTTTATTTCAAGGAGAATTTCATGGTAAGCATGAGAGATTTATTAGAGTGTGGTGTACACTTTGGACACCAAACAAGAAGATGGAATCCAAAAATGAAAAAATTTATTTTTGGAGAAAGAAAAGGTATCTATGTAATTGATTTACAAAAAACACTTAGATACTTTAGATATACATATAACATCGTTCGCGATGCTGCTGCAGAAGGTAAAACAATTTTATTTGTTGGTACTAAAAAACAAGCTGGTGGAGCGATTAAAGAATATGCTGAAAAATGCGGTATGCCTTATGTAAATCACAGATGGCTTGGTGGTATGATGACTAATTTTGGAACTATCCGCCAATCGATTAGAAAATTAGAAGTTATAGAAAAAATGGAAGAAGATGGAAGCATTAAGCTTTTAACTAAAAAAGAAGCTTTAATGCTTACTAGAAAAAAAGAAAAATTACTAGCATATCTTGGTGGTATTAGATATATGAAAACCCAACCTGATATGATTTTTGTTATCGATACTGTTAAAGAAAAAATTGCAGTACAAGAAGCTAATAGATTAAAAATCCCTGTGGTTGCTCCACTAGATACAAACTGCGATCCTGACTTAGTAGATTTCCCAATTCCAGGAAATGATGATGCGATTCGTTCAGTTCAACTTTTCTGCCAAGAAATGGCTGAAGCAATCAACGAAGGTAAAGCTTTAAGAGAGCAAGATGGTGAAGCAAATGAAGAACAACCAATCTCTGAAGAAGAAAAAAAAGAAGTTTTAGAAGAAGCTATGAGTGAAGAAGATTTTGAAGGAGATAAAGAATAATGGCTGAAATCACTGCACAAATGGTAAAAGAACTGCGCGAAAGTACTGGCGCAGGTATGATGGATTGTAAAAATGCTTTAAAAGATACAGATGGTGATTTTGAAAAAGCAGTACAACTTTTAAGAGAAAAAGGACTTGGAAAAGCTGATAAAAAAGCCGATCGTTTAGCTGCTGAAGGTTTGGTAAGTGTAAAAGTAAGCGATGATTTAAAATGCGCAACTGTAAGTGAAATCAATTCAGAAACTGATTTCGTTGCTAAAAATGAACAATTTATTGCTTTAACAAAAGATACAACAGCACATATTCAAGCTAAAAGCCTTCAAAATGTTGAGCAGTTGCATTCAAGTGAGATTAATGGTGTTAAATTTGAAGAATATTTAAAAAATCAAATTGCAACTATAGGTGAAAATTTAGTTGTAAGAAGATTTGCTACTGTAAAAGCTGGAGCTAGTGGAGCGGTAAATGGTTATGTTCATTCTAATGGACGCGTGGGTGTTATTATTGCTGCAGCTTGTGATAGTGAAGCTACGGCTAATAAGTGTGGAGAATTTTTAAAACACCTTTGTATGCATATTGCTGCAATGAAACCAAGTTATCTATCTTATGAAGAGCTTGATATGGATTTTGTAGAAAATGAATATAAAGCTTTAGTTGCAGAGTTGGAAAAAGAAAATGAAGAAAGAAGAAGATTAAAAGATCCTAATAAGCCAGAGCTTAAAATTCCAAAATTTGCAAGTAGAAAGCAATTAACTCAAGAGATAATCCAAGAAGCTGAAGAGGCTATTAAAGCTGAACTTCAAGCACAAGGAAAACCAGAAAAAATTTGGCCTAACATCATCCCAGGTAAACTAAATAGCTTTATAGCGGATAATTCTCAGCTTGATGGTAGACTTACCCTAATGGGACAGTTTTATGCGATGGATGATAAAAAAACTGTCGAGCAAGTAATTGCAGAAAAAGAAAAAGAATTTGGTGGAACTATTAAAATAGTAGAATTTATTCGTTTTGAAGTGGGTGAAGGTCTAGAAAAGAAAACTGAAGATTTTGCTGCTGAAGTTGCTGCGCAAATTGGTTAAAAATGGAACTTTTAAAAGCGGAAAATTTAAGCCATAGTTTTGATATTCCGCTTTTTGAAAATCTAAATTTTACTTTAAATGCAAAAGATTGTATTGCAATATGTGGAAGTAGTGGGTGTGGCAAATCTACTCTTTTGCATATTTTATCTACCTTGTTAAAACCTCAATCAGGAAAAGTTTTTTATAATAATCAGGATTTGTATTCCTTAAACGATGAAGCTTTATTAGAAATTCGTAGAAAAGATTTTGGGATTATTTTTCAAATGCATTATTTATTTAAAGGTTTTTTAGCTTTTGAAAATATAGAGCTTGCAAGTATTTTGAGTAGGCAAAATATCGATTATGAGTTATTAAAAAAACTTGATATTGTTGATTTAATGAATCAAAAGATCACAAAATTAAGTGGTGGACAGCAGCAACGAGTAAGTATAGCTAGAGTTTTAAGTAAAAGACCAAAAATCATTTTTGCTGATGAGGCTACTGGTAATTTAGATTTTAAAAATGCTTTAAATGTGTTAGATATTTTGATTAGTTATGTCAAAGAAAATAATGCAGCTTTAGTTTTTGTGACTCACGATCAAGAACTTGCTAAAAAATGTGATAGGATTTACCATTTAAGTAATTATGGAATTTGTTAAATATTTAGGCGATGAAAATGTTGTAATTTTCATGCTTTTATTTGCCAGAATGAGTGGATTAATAGTATTTTTCCCTTTTTTTTCTCACAATAGTATACCTTTGGTAGTAAAAACAACTTTAGCTTTATTTTTAACAATGTTTTTATATCCTTTGGCAAAACTTGAAAATAATACACCTGATTCTTTTTTTATTTTGTATCTTTTAAGTGAAGTGCTTTTTGGGATGGTTGCAGGTTTAATTTTACAAATGATTTTTGCTATTTTACAAATGGCAGGTGAGCAAATTTCTTTTACCATGGGTTTTTCTATGGCTAGTATTTTAGATCCAGCTACAGGTGCTAATACTCCAGTAATTTCTCAAGTTTTAAATTTGCTTGCATTGTTGGTTTTTTTAGCATTTGATGGTCATCATTTGGTATTGCTTTTTATATCTAGTTCGTTAGATTATATTAGTTTGGGTGGATTTTATCCGCATGAGAATTTAATGCTTTATTTGAATAAAGCTATGGTAAATATTTTTGTGCTCGGTTTTTCTATGGCTTTTCCTATTTTAGCAATATCTTTATTATCAGATGTTATTTTTGGTATGCTTATGAAAACTATGCCACAATTTAATCTTTTAGTGGTGGGTTATCCTATCAAGATATTTTTATCTTTTGCAGTGCTTATTGCTATTTTACTCATCATGATGCAGTATTTTAAAAATTTAATGTTAAAAAGTTTTGAGCATATGGAGTTATTGTTTTTCAATATATAAGCAATAAATAATTAAAAATGTTTTAAAATAATACATTTCTTTGACTTGGGAGATGACAGATGAAGGTTGTGCTGATAAATTCTAATGTAGCTGTTTCAAAATTAATTAGTTTGGGGGTTCAAAAACTAGGTTATGAATTTGAAGAGCTTGCAAATGCTGAAGAACTTGAAGAATTTTATGATATTATCATCATAGATCATGATATTGAAGCTAATTTAGATGAATTGAAAAGTAAATGCAATAGATTGATTTATTTATTACCTAGAAACCAAGAGCAAGTAGAAGGCGTAGAGTGTTTATATAAGCCTTTTTTACCGACTGATTTTATAGAACTTTTGGGTAATGAAAAAACTTTAAGTGAAAGTAAGGATAGTACTTTAGAAGAAGAGGAATTGAGTTTTGATGAGGATGTTTTAATTGATAAAGATATGCCTTTAGATGGAAATGAACTTTTGGCTGGTATTGATTTGTCTGAGCATGAAGAAAGTTTAAGTGAAGATGATTTAAATCTGCAAGAAGATTTTTTTGAAGAAAATTTAGATAATTCATTAGAAGTTGAAGATAAATCTAAATTATCAAATGAAGCTGATATTGACAAGGAATTAGATGATAAGTTAACATTAGTAGATGAACAACATGAAGAAAATATAGAAGAAAATATAGAAGAAAATATAGAAGAAAATATAGAAGAAAATATAGAA
>NZ_JAKMQS010000018.1:0-16839 GCF_025771685.1 Campylobacter sp. IFREMER_LSEM_CL2194 | reverse complement strand
CTTACAAGTACTTTATAATAAAACTAATGAGTATTATATAAAGCTTGATGCAGCAAGAGCTGTTCATCAGTATAAATACGATGATGATCATAGAATGAAATTGTATTTAAGTGGAGGGGTGTATTTTTGAGATTGCAAGCTTGAAATAGCTTGCAAATTTTATTAAACATTAAATCTAAAATGCATTACATCGCCATCTTGTACGATATAATCTTTTCCTTCAAGACGTAGTTTTCCTGCTTCTTTAGCGCCACTTTCTCCTTTGCAAGCGATATAATCTTCATAAGAAATCACTTCAGCTTTGATAAAACCTTTTTCAAAATCATTATGGATTACACTTGCTGCTTTTGGTGCTTTCCAGCCTCTTTGTATAGTCCATGATCTAACTTCTATTTGACCTGCTGTAAAATAGCTAATTAGATTAAGCTTTGAAAATGCTGTGCGTATAACTACTTCAAGCCCACTACGTTCAATCCCTAAAGATTTTAAAAACTCAAAATGCTCCTCATCGCTTAAAGCTATCATTTCCTCTTCTATTTTAGAGCAAAGTTTGATAACCTCATGACCTGATTTTGCTGCAAATTCTTTAAGATTTTTTACAAATTCATTATCTTCTAAAAGGGAATTCTCATCTACATTTGCCCCATATATCACTTCCTTAGCTGAAAGCAATCTTAGTTCTTTTATAAGAGCATGATAGACTTCATTTTTATTTGGAAATGAGCTTGCACTATTGTTTTGATTTAAATGTTCTAAAAGCTCATTAGCTAAAGCCAAACTTTCTTTTGCACCTTTTTCATTAGCTTTTGCGCCTTTGGTGAGTTTTTCTATTTTTTTACTAAGTTGTTCTATATCTGCTAGTATAAGTTCTGTTTCTATGATTTGCACATCACGCACAGGATCAACACTGCCCGCAACATGGGTGATATTTTCATCATCAAAACAACGCACAATATGTAAAATCATCTCTGTTTCACGTATGTTAGATAAAAATTTATTACCCAAACCCTCACCTTTGCTAGCTCCTGCTACTAAGCCTGCTATATCAACAAATTCTATATTTGAGCGTATGATTTTTTGTGGATTAACGATTTTTGCTAGCTCTTTTAAGCGATGATCAGGTACAGGTACGACTGCTTTGTTTGGCTCTATGGTACAAAATGGATAATTTGCACTTTCTGCATTTTGTGCTCTTGTTAGTGCATTAAAAGTGGTAGATTTTCCAACATTTGGAAGTCCTACTATACCAACTGATAAACTCATTTTTGTTTCCTTGAAAGATAAAGTAAATATGAAAGGCACATTCTAACACCTGCTCCACTTGCACCAAAGCTATGATAACCCCAAGCTTTTTCTAAGTAAGCTGGCCCTGCGATGTCTAAATGTAGCCATTTGTCTTTATATTCTTCTCTAATGAAAGAATTTAAAAATAACCCTGCAGTAATAGCCCCACCATAACGACTTGAAGAGGTATTACTTACATCTGCTATATTTGATTTTATAAGTTCTTTTAAATGTGGATTAAAATGTAAAATAGTAGCTAAATCTCCACTTTTTTTACTTACTTTGAAAAAATCATTTTGTAAATCTTCATTATTTCCCATGATAGCACTTGTGTATTCTCCAAGTCCTACTACGCAAGCTCCAGTTAGAGTGGCAAGATCTATTAATAAATCAGGTTTTAGATCTTGAGCAAGCGAAAGACAATCTGCTAAAACTAATCTTCCTTCTGCGTCGGTATTTCTAACCTCTATACTCACACCTTCTCTTGAGATGAGTACATCATCAGGCTTGTAAGCATTTCCACCTATCATGTTTTCAGTTGCACCGATGATAGAATGCACTTCTATATCAAGGTTTAACTCACTTGCGCCTTTGATAATAGCCATTGCCGCTGCACCGCCGCTTTTGTCTGATTTCATCGTTAGCATATAATCAGCAGGTTTTAAACTAAGCCCACCACTATCATAAGTTAGTCCTTTGCCTACAAACACTACTTTCATTTTTGGATTTTGCGGTTTGTATGAAAGATGAATGAGTTTTGGAGGATGGATTGAAGCACGATTTACCGCTAAAAATGCTTGCATTTTTTCTTGCTCTAAGAAATCACTCTCATAGATTTTACATGAAATCTTGCAATCATTTTGACTTAAGCTAAGAGCATCCTCAGCCATTTTTGCAGGAGTATAAATTTGAGGAATTTCATTTACGATATTTTTTGCAAAATCACAAGCATTTGAAAAAACCTGACCATAGTTTATACCTATGCAAGCTTCTTCTAGGTTATATGCTTTGTCATTAATTTCATCTTTTGAGATGAAAATATTCTCTAACTTGCTCTGTGTTTTTTCTTTTTTATATTTATCAAACTCATAAGCACCAAAAGTAAATCCTTGAATCATAGCATTAAAGCTATTTACTACGCATTTTCCTACAACACTCTTTGTTTTAACACTTTGAATTTCAAGTTTTTTTAAAGCTTTATAAGCATTTGCAAAAGCAAGTCTTATATCTTCATATTCTAAACTTTTAAGTTCGCTATAAAGAATTTTATTTTGCATATCTATGCAAATTCCTTCGCCTTTATAGTTTGAAAGCTTAAAAAGTTCTTGACTTTGAGTGTATTTTTCTATCTTTTTATCTTGTATTAAAATGATTTCAAAGTCAGCATTTATAGAATTTATAGTTTCTTCTTTAAAATTAAAAATCATTTATGCTCCCTTTTTCTAAGTATTGATTTTTCTATTTGTTTCATACCTAAAAATAAAGCAAGTAAAAAACAAGCAATAATAGGCACTGCAAAATACCAGTGATCTCCAGCCCATTCCACTGCAAGCCAAATTTGTTTTCCAAAAAACCATGCAAGTAAAATGGTTATGGCAGCCCAAGCCCAAGCACTAATAAGATTAATAAATGCAAATTTTTTCGCACTATAGCGTGTTAGTCCTATGCTCATAGGTATAATAGTTCTAAAGCCATACATATATCTTTGTATGAATATAATAGGCCAACCAAAACGCTGTAAGAGTAAATGCGCTATGGCAAATTTACGCCTTTGGGTGCGAAGTTTTTTCTGAATGTATTTTTTATTATATCTTCCTATATAAAAATATATTTGATCACCTACAAAACCACCCAAACCTGCTACAAAGATGATAAATCCTAAATTTACATGACCTTCATGTGCAAAAATACCTGCTAAAATAAGCGCAAGTTCTCCCTCAAGTATGCACCATAAAAACACGATGATATAAGCCCAGTTTTTATAATCATACAAAAGTTGTTTTAAAAATTCTTCCATTTTATACCTCTAAAACACTATAAACAGAAGTTAATTTAGCTAATTCTTTAGCTCCATCAAGACCTTTTAATTCTAGTAAAAAACAAGCTTCAACGCATTTTGCATTGAGTTTTTCTATGAGTTTAACAGCAGCGATAGCTGTGCCACCTGTGGCGATGAGATCATCTATGAGCAAAACGTTTGCTTTTTGATTGTTAAATGCATCGATATGAATTTCTATGGTATCACTACCATATTCTAAACTATAAGATTCTTGCAAGCATTTAGAAGGTAATTTACCTGGTTTTCTAATAGGCACAAAAGGTAGTTTTAATCTAGCACTTAGTGCAGCTCCAAAAATAAAACCTCTACTTTCTATACCAACGATATAATCAAGCTTTGCATTTTGGTATTTTTCAACTAAATGATCCATTAAAAATGCAAATGCTTCTTTATTATTTAATAAAGTAGTGATATCTCTAAAGATAATTCCTTCTTTTGGAAAATCCTTAATAGCTCTAATGCTATCTAATAAGTATTTTTTATCTTGTTCTTTCATCATAATAATGCCTCGATTTTTGCTTCTAATTCTTTGATTCTTTGTCTTAATTTTTCATTTTCGATACGATATTGTGAATTTCTTGTTCTAAGAGAGGTTAGGTCTGCTTTGCTTTTGTTTAATTCCTCAGTTAAAATATCAATATTACCCAAGCTTCTTTGAAGTTGTACTTGTAATTTTCTAATGACTATTTCAGTATCATCAAGATTATTTTTTATGAATTCTTTTGCTACTTTTTCTTTATGAAGTAAGGTTTTATAATAAAGCAACATAATAGTCATATAAATACTAACACAAATTAATACAGTTAATACAAGCCAACTTAAAATCATAATTTTGCCTCTATTTTACTAATTCGCACGCAATGTCTTCCACCGCTAAAAGAAGTATTAATGAAATTTGAGATGATTTCAAAAGCCATATCTACTCCGGTTAGTCTAGCTCCTAAGGCTAAAACATTTGCATCGTTATGTTCTCTTGAGAGTCTAGCGCTTAAAGGTTCATTACACAAAGCACAGCGTATGTTTGTATGGCGATTTGCTGCTATACTCATACCAATACCTGATCCACACACTAAAATTCCAAAACTATTTTCATTAATTTTAGAGCTTAATAAATGTGCATAATCAGGATAATCACAACGATCGTTACTAAAAGGACCTAAGTCTTCAAAGCTTATATTTTTTTCTTGTAAAAAATTGATAATTTCTTGCTTTAAAATAAAGCCAGCATGATCACTTGCTATGTAAATTTTTTCTCTTAACATTTAATAATCACTTATCATTTGAAATTTAAAGTATTAATTTTATCATATTTAATTAAAATTTTTCTTTCTTGTATATAATTATTTTTTAATATTTTCAAATATTTAATTTGATATAATAATACTAAACTTAAGGTAAAAAATGAAGCTTATTTTGATTGGTTCTTCAACGGGCGGTCCAAGCCAACTAAAGTTTTTACTTAATGATATAGAACTTAAAGATTGTACGGTAGTGATTGCCCAACATATGAACCCAGCTTTTATTCCTTCTTTTGTAAATCAATTCAACAAAGAAGCAAAAAGTGATGTGATCATACCAAATGACAAAGAAGTTTTAAAAAATAAAATTTATATTTGTCAAAGAAATATGGTTTTAAGTGGAAATAATGCTTTGGTGTTAAATACTACAGAGCAAACAAGTAGCTTTAACCCAGGGATAGATGTTTTATTTCATTCAGCTGTAAATCTTTGCAAATATCATAAAATTTTAGCTTTGATTATGACAGGAATGGGTGATGATGGTGCTAAATCTTTATTTGAGCTTTATAAAGTTGGTGTGAGGTGTTTATGTGAAAATGAGGCAGATTCTATAGTATATGGAATGCCAAAAAAAGCTAGAGATACTAATCCAAATTTAAAACCTATGAGTTTAATAGAACTCAAAAAAGAAATAATAAATTTTATCAAATCATAGGATGGAAAGATGATAAAAATTACAGAAAATGAAATGAATGATTTTATAAAAATAGTAGAGCAAATAAGTGGAAATAATCTTAATACTAAAAAAGATATTTTATCTATAAAGCTACCTAAATTTTTACAAGAATTAGGTTTAAGCAGTCTTAGTGAATTAAATGAAAAAGTGCAGTTTCAAAGAAATTTAAAGCAAGAAACTATGGATTTTATCACAGTTTGTGAGACATATTTTTTTAGAGAATTAGAACAATTAAAAGATGTAATTTTTTATATAAAATCTCTTGATCGACCTGTAAATGTGCTTTGTGCTCCATGTTCAAGTGGTGAGGAAGTGTATTCTTTAGCTATTTTAGCAAGTGAGAATTTTGTTAAAGGTATGAATATAGTTGGTATAGATATTAATAAAAAAATGATAGATAAATGCAATGAAATGTTATATTCAGAGCGCTCAGTAGCTAGATTAAACACTATGCAAAAAACGCGTTATTTTGATGTAAAAGATAGAATGTATCAGCTTAAAAAAGAGACTTTAGCTTGTAGATGTCGTTTTGAGCTTTGTAATGTTTTTGATGATTCTTTATTTAAACTTGGGAAATTTGATGTAATTTTTTCAAGAAATATGATGATTTATTTTGATCAAGATTTCAAAATAAGACTAATGGAGCGTTTCCATAGGATATTGAATAGAGAGGGTAGAATATACCCAGGAAAATCAGATCTTGTACCTGAAACAGCGTATTTTGAAAAAAACTTTTCAGCGGGTGGGGTTTATTATTCTAAGGTGGATTAATTATATTTTTTATTAAACCACCACCAATAAATCGCCGCAAAGATAAAACATACTCCTAAGCCAAAAGTAAAATGGCTTAATTTTACTCCATAAAATTCAAATAAATATCCTGTTGAAAAAGCAATAATTGCACTAAAAGTTAAATACACCATATCATTATAGGCAATCACTCTACCATAATATCTTTTATCGCAATCATTTTGCAAAAGTGTGTAAGTATAGCTCCATAAAGATGAAGTACAAAAACCTGCCATTACTAAGCCTATAAAGGCAAGATAAAAGTTAAATTGCAAGCAAGCCCAAAGCATTATACCCATACCTTGCGCTAAGTATAAATATACTAAAGTGTTTTTATTAATATAAGGACTAAGCACATAAGGTCCTATGAGTAAAGATATGGCTCTTATAGCATTAGAAAGACCTATGGCTAGAGGTATGGAAATAACTTTTGCGTATTCATATTCAGCTAAAAGAGTAATTAAAACATCATAAGCGGTTATCCCTACAACTCCATGAAGTAAAATCAAATGAATGATTTTTTTATTGTTAAATACATAAACTAAGCCTTCTTTGATTAATATAAAAAGATTGTTTTGTGTGGTATTTTTTTCATCGGGTAAGATTAAGGTTTTAAGTATAAGCATAGCACAAAATAGCATTAAAGTATCAGCTATGAAAGCTGGTTTTACTCCAAAAAGATCTATAAAAAGTCCTGCTGCACCCATACCCAAAGCATATGATACAGCCCATATAATACTATGAAGCTCATTGCCTAGTTTTAATTCTTGTGGGGTTAAAATTTTAGGTAAAACTGACATTTCTGTTTGAAAATACATGCTTGCAACCGCCATACGCACAAAGGTTAAAAAGTATAAAAACCAAAGCATAGCTAAAGAATTTACAAAAATTAACATAAAAATAGAAATCATCTCAATGTTAATCATTGTTAGCAATAAATTTTTAGGTTTAAATCTATCTACTATAACTCCATTTATAGGTGCAAGTATAATAGAAGGTAAAAAAACAAAAATAGCTGAAAAACCTATGATATTTGCGGGCGCTTGTAGCTCTTTGGTTAAGAGGGTAAAAACACCTACTTGAGAAAACCATGCACCAAAATAACTTATAAATTGTACCATTGCTAAAAGGCGAAAAGTTTTATTATTTTTAAGTAAAGACCTATAAGTCATGAGTATCCTATGAATATATGAAATTAAAGGGCTTGATTATATCGTTTTTAAGATTATTTTACATTTAAATGCTATAATAATTCTTTTTTATAAAAAAGGTTAATAATGAATAGATTAAGTAAAAATGAAGCATTAAATTTACTCCAAAATGCACCTTTATGCGAATTAGGCGCAATGGCATATGAGAAAAAATTAGAGCTTCACCCTGAAAAAATAACTACTTTTGTGGTGGATAGAAATATAAATTATACAAATATTTGCTGTATTGATTGTGATTTTTGTGCTTTTTGTAGAAAAGAAAAAGATGATGATTCTTATATTTTAAAATACGAAGAAATAGGGCAAAAAATAGAAGAATTACAAGCCATAGGTGGAACGCAAATTTTATTTCAAGGTGGGGTACATCCAAAACTTAAAATAGAATGGTATGAAGACTTGCTTTCTTATATAAAAACTAATTATCCAACCATCACTGTGCATGGTTTTTCAGCAGTAGAAATAGCTTATATAGCAAGAGTTTCTAAAATTTCTATCGAAGAGGTTTTAAAAAGATTACAAGCTAAAGGACTTTTTTCTATACCTGGAGCGGGTGCTGAAGTATTAAGCGATAGGGTAAGAGATATCATCGCACCACACAAATGTGACACAGCTACTTGGCTTAGGGTGCATGAGAGTGCGCATAATATAGGTATGAAAAGTACTGCTACAATGATGTTTGGTACGGTTGAAAATGATGAAGAAATCATTGAACATTTTGATCATTTAAGAAATTTACAAGATAAAACAAATGGTTTTAGAGCTTTTATTTTATGGTCATTTCAAAGCGAAAATACTCCTTTGATTAAAAAACACCCTGAAATCATCAAGCAAAGTTCTAATAGATATTTAAGATTGTTAGCTTTAGCAAGGTTGTATTTGGATAATTTTAAAAATTTACAAAGCTCATGGGTAACACAAGGCTCTTTAATAGGTCAACTTGCTTTAAAATTTGGTGCAAATGATTTAGGTTCAACTATGATGGAAGAAAATGTCGTAGCCGCAGCGGGTGCAAAATATAGAATGAATCAAGAACAAATGATAGAACTTATCAAAGATATAGGAGAATTACCTGCTAAACGCGACACAGCTTATAATATTTTAGAAAGGTTTTAATGCTAAATTTAGACTTTAATGAAACTAAAATAGACATAATATATGAGTATGAAAACGAGCTTCCTGTAGTATTTTTTAAACTCATTTTTAAAAATAGTGGAAAAATAGCAGAAAAACATAATAGAGGTTGTGCAAGTATGCTTGCTAGGCTTTTAAACGAAGGAAGCAATGATGAGTTTTTTAAAAGTTTAGAATACCGTGCTATAGAGCTTTATGCTAAGGCTAGTTTTGAGCACTTTCAAATTAGTATTAAGTGCTTGAAAGAACATTTTGATTTTGCTTTAGAAAAATTGCAAGAATTGTTTTTAAATGTGCGTTTTGATGAAAAAATCTTACAAAGATTAAAAACTTTAGCTTTAGGTGAGCTTGCAAGTTTAAATACTGATTATGATTATCAAGCAAAAAGACTTTTAAATAAAAATGTTTTCAAAGATGAAATTTTTGTTAGTGGTCTTGATGGAACTAAAGAAAGCATAGAAAAGATTAGCTTAAAAGAATTGCAAGATTTTATGAGTGAAAATTTAGTACTTGATAATGCTTTATTTGTTTTTGGTGGAGATATTAAAGAAGATGAAGTAAAGATTAAAGTAGAAAAAATTTGCCAAATTCTAAAAAGAAACACTCCAAATCAAAACAAAAGTTACAAACTCATTGATGAGAGTATAGAAGTAAGTGAGCAAAAAAGTACCGAGCAAGCTTATATATACTTTTGTTCTCCATTTAATATGCAAATTAATGATGAGAAAATGTATTTAGCTAAACTTGCTTTATTTATCTTGGGTCAAGGTGGTTTTGGTTCGCGTTTGATGGAAGAAGTGCGTGTGAAAAGAGGCTTGGCTTATTCAGCATATGCTATGCTTGATGTAAATTTAAATTATAGTAGAGTTTTTGGGTATTTGCAAACTAAAAATGAAAGCTCTAATGAGGCTAAAACTTTAGTTAAGGAAGTTTTTGAAAACTTTGTCCAAAATGGAGTAAATGAAAAAGAATTTCAATTAGCTAAGCAATTTTTGGTAGGTTCTATGCCTTTAAGATATGAAAGTTTGGCTAAAAGACTAGATATAATGCTAAATGAATATTTACATGGTTTAAAACTTGGAAATTTAAAAGAAGAAATGCAAAAGATCAAAAACACTACCTTGGATGAACTAAATGACTTTATTAAAACACATAGTGAAATTACCAAAGTGAGTTTTGCAAGTATAGAAAATGAAAGTTGAAGAAAAGGATTTAAAACTACTTCATGCTTTAGGGGTTAAAAATTGTATCGATTTGGCTTTGATTTTGCCTAAAAAATTTGATGATTTTAGAATTTCAAAGTTTCCAAAAGATACATTTTGTACCCAAAATGTAAAAATTATTAGCACGCAAAATCATCACTCTCAGCTTTTCATGCTTTGTGAATGTTTAGAATGGGGTATAAAAGCAAATATAGTAATCTTTCATCCTAATAAATGGCATTTTAAAATTTTTAAACATAATGCTTTAGTTTGTATCCATGCAAAGATGAATTTTTTTAATGGAATTTGGCAGTTTATAAATCCAAAAATAGTAAAAAATATAGGTCAAATAGTCCCTAAATACCAAATTAGCTCTATTAAAGATGAAAGCATAAAAAAACTTATTTTAAAATATGTCAATGAAACTAATTTAAAAGCGCTAAATTTAGAACAAAAATACATTAATTTGCTTTTAAATTTGCACAATTACGATGATTTGATTCTTTATGAAAATTTTAACTCCATAGTTAAAGATTTAAAATATATAGAAATTTTTAATCATCTAAGGCGTTTAAAGGGCAAAAAAATATCACAAAATGCTTATAAAATAGAACTTTTTGATATAAGCTCTTGGCTTAAGGGTTTAGAATTTAACCCTACAAATGATCAGCTTTTAGCGATAGAAGATATTAAAAAAGACTTACAAAGTAAAGTTACTAAAAGGCGTGTGGTAATGGGTGATGTGGGTTGTGGCAAGACTTTGGTTATACTTGCTGCAAGTTTGCTAGTATATCCTAAAAAGGCTATTTTAATGGCTCCAACTAGTATATTAGCAGAGCAAATTTATCATGAAGCAAAAAGACTTTTGCCTGATTTTGTTAATGTATTGCTTTTAAAGGGTGGTAAAAAAGATAAAGATTTAGCAAAATTAAAAGAACAAGCCCATTTTATCATAGGTACACATGCGCTCATTCATCAAGAAGAATTTGAAGCAGTTTTAGTGATGATAGATGAGCAACATCGCTTTGGCTCTAATCAAAGACAAAAAATAAGTGAGCTTAGTAAAAACTCTCAATATGCTCCACATATCGTGCAATTTTCTGCTACACCTATACCAAGAACACTTTCTATGATACAAAGTGAGCTTGTAAATTTTAGTTTTATTAAACAAATGCCTTTTAAAAAAGACATTAAAACTTTTTGCATACAAGATAAAGATTTTAAATATTTGCTTAAAAAAATCGATGATGAACTAGCTAAAAATCATCAAGTGATCATCATTTATCCTTTGGTAAATGAAAGTGAAAATATAGATTATTTATCGCTAGAACAAGCACAAGGGTATTGGATAAACAAATACAAAAATGTTTATGTGACTCATGGAAAAGATAAAAATAAAGATCAAATTTTGCAAGAATTTAGAGAAAAAGGCACGATTTTACTTTCTACGACCGTGGTTGAAGTGGGAATTTCTTTACCAAGACTAAGCGTGATTGTAGTTGTTGGGGCTGAAAGACTTGGGCTTGCTACCTTACATCAGCTTCGAGGTAGGGTAGGTAGAGTAGGGCTTGAGAGTTTTTGTTATTTATATACTAAGCAAAAAGAAATTCCAAGTCGTTTGCTTGAATTTGCTAAAACTTTAGATGGGTTTAAAATAGCTGAGCTTGATTTAAAAAACAGGTTAAGTGGGGATTTGCTAGATGGCAGAGTGCAACATGGAAATCACTTTAAATTTTTTGATTTTGCAGATGATGAAGAGCTGGTTTTAAAAGCAAAAGAAAGTATTAAAAATATGGAAGAAAAAAATGGATAAACACTTTGAAATTTTAATTTCTAAAGGCAAGAAAAAACATTTTAATAAAGGAAATATTTTATTTTTTCAAGGTGAAAAAGCAAATAAAATTTATATTTTACTAAGTGGAAAAGTGCGTATATATAAGGTGAATGCAAAAGGTTTTGAATTAACACTTCATACTTTAACTCCAGTAAATTTTATAGCTGAAATGCCTGTGTTTGAGGGTATTGATTATCCAGCTAATGCAATTTGTGAGCAAGATTGTGAAATTTGTGTTTTTGATTTTAATGAATTTAAAAAATTATGCTTAGAAAATGGGGAATTTAGCTTTTTACTTTTGACTTCTTTAATCGGTAAAATTCGAATTTTAGAGAATTTCATCAGACAAAAATCTTTGGATTTAAAGTCAAGACTAGTCAACTTTTTATTAGAAAATGAAGAAAAATTACAAAATTTAAAGCAAAAAGAAATCGCTGTGATTTTAAATTTACCTCCAGAATCTTTGTCGCGTTTTTTAAAAGAATTAAAACAAAATGAGCTTATTTGCACAAATAAAGGTAAAATAGTAATTTTAAATAAAGAAAAAATGCAAAATTTAATTAAGTCTTTTTAAGTCTTATTTGTTACAATATTATATTTTAAAGTATGGATGGTTTCATGGATTTTGATTTTTTAGTCAAGTTTAGCCCTATGTTTATACAAGCTTCTTGGCTTACATTAAAACTTGCTATTTATGGGGTGTTTTTTTCATTTTTAGTAGGTTTATTTTGTGTGGGAGTGAGTTATTTTAAATTTTCCTTTTTAAACACAATTTGTAAAATTTATATAGAATTTTCAAGAAACACACCTTTGCTAATCCAACTTTTCTTTTTATATTATGCTTTACCTGAATTTGGAATTCAACTTAGCTCTTTTGCTTGTGCTGTGATAGGACTTAGTTTTTTAGGTGGTTCTTATATGGCTGAGAGTTTAAGAGCGGGTATGGAAGCGGTTAAAAAACAACAATACGAATCAGGACTTTCTTTGGGTTTGAGTAAATGGCAAAATTTCCGTTATATTATTATGCCTCAAGCTTTGGGTATAGCTATGCCAAGCATTAGTGCAAATATCATTTTTTTACTTAAAGAAACTTCAGTGGTAAGCATTATTGCTTTAGCAGATTTAGTATATGTGGCTAAAGATCTTATAGGGCTTTATTATAAAAGTAACGAAGCATTATTTGCTTTGGTGCTTTGTTATTTGATCTTGATTTTACCTTTATCTTTAGTGTTAAACCGTATAGAAAAAAGGTTAAATTATGTTTGAAATTTTAAATCAAGATGCCTTTTTTAGACTAGCGCAAGGTTTAAAGGTTACTTTAGAGCTTTCATTGATTAGCGTTTTGATTTCACTCATAGGAGGAGTATTTTTTGGAATTTTAATGCATTCTAAAAACAAATTCCTTTATGTTTTTTGTCGTTTTATGCTTGAGTTTGTGCGTATTATGCCTTTGATTGTTTGGCTTTTTATAGTGCATTTTGGCTTGGCGAAATGGTTTGGATGGCATTTGAGTGCTTTGGGTTCAAGTATTATTGTTTTTAGTATTTGGGGTGTATTTGAGATGATGGATTTGGTTAGATCATCTTTAGCAAGTATACCAAAACATCAGTATGAGTCAGGACTTTCACTAGGTTTTAATAAATTCGAAGTTTATCTTTTTATCATTATACCTTTATCTTTGAGAAGATTATTACCAATGAGTATTAATCTTTTTACAAGAATTATTAAAAGCACTTCAGTGATTTATCTAATCGGTGGTATAGAGCTTATTAAAGTAGGTCAACAAGTGATTGAGCTTAATTTATTTCAAAATTCTTATGCGGCTTTTGTGATTTATGGTTTGATTTTATTGATTTATTTTATACTTTGTTATCCTTTGTCAGTATATTCAAAGTTTTTAGAGAAAAAATGGAGCTAATATGAGCATTTTAAAAATACAAAATTTACAAAAATATTATGATGATCATCATGTTTTAAAAGATATTAATTTAGAAGTAAATCAAAAAGAAGTAGTGGTTATACTAGGTCCAAGTGGTTGTGGGAAATCTACACTTTTAAGATGTATTAATGGCTTAGAAGAAATGGCTGATGGAGCTATTTTAGTAGATGATGAGAAAATTGATAAAAATTATAAAAAATGGACTCAAATTCGTCAAAAAATAGGTATGGTGTTTCAATCTTATGAGCTTTTTGATCATTTAAATGTTGAGCAAAATATACTTTTAGGACCTTTAAAGGTGCAAAAAAGAAAAAAAGAAGAGGTTTTAGAAGAAGCAAAATACTGGCTTGATAGAGTAGGACTTTTGCATAAAATAAAAGCTTATCCTAAAGAATTAAGCGGTGGACAAAAGCAACGCATAGCCATAGTTAGAAGTCTTTGTATGAACCCTGAAATCATGCTTTTTGATGAAGTTACAGCAGCACTTGATCCTGAAATCGTGCGTGAAGTTTTAGATGTGATTTTAAATTTGGCAAAAGATGGTATGACTATGCTTATAGTTACACATGAAATGGGTTTTGCAAGAGCAGTTGCTGATAAAATAGTTTTTATGGATGATGGTAAAATAGTAGAAATTTCAAATCCTGATGAATTTTTTGAAAATCCAAAGACAGATCGTGCGAAAAAATTTCTCAATTTGTTTGATTTTCATCGTTAATTTTATTTTTTTAAAATATTTATTTAAAAAAATAATATAAGGTTTAAAAATTTAAATTTTTAATCATAAGGATAAAACATGAAAAAAATTTTTCTTTTATCATTTTTGATGGCACTTTTTTTTAGTGCATGCTCAAATTCAAGCTCTAATGAAAATTCCATAGAGAAAATCAAACAGCAAGGTGTAATCCGTATAGGTGTATTTGGCGATAAACCTCCATTTGGCTACCTAGATGCACAAGGGAAAAATCAAGGTTATGATGTATATTTTGCTAAACGCATAGCAAAAGAACTTTTGGGTGATGAGTCTAAAGTGCAATTTGTACTTGTTGAAGCAGCAAATAGAGTAGAATTTTTAGAATCAAATAAAGTAGATTTAATCTTAGCAAATTTTACAAAAACCCCAGAAAGAGAAGCTGTGGTTGATTTTGCATTACCTTATATGAAAGTTGCTCTTGGGGTGGTGGCTCCTAAAGGGTCAGATATTGAAACTTTAGATGATTTAAAAAATAAAACTTTAATTTTAAATAAAGGCACAACAGCTGATGCGTATTTTACAAAAAATATGCCAGATATTAAAACGATTAAATTTGATCAAAATACAGAAACTTTTGCAGCTTTAATTGGTAAAAGAGGTGATGCGTTAAGTCATGATAATGCATTGCTTTTTGCTTGGGCTAAAGAAAATCCAAATTTTGAAGTAGTGATTAAAGAACTTGGAAATCATGATGTTATAGCTCCTGCTGTAAAAAAAGGTGACGAAGCTATATTAAATTTTATCAATGATTTGATTTTAAAATTACAAAATGAACAATTTTTTCACAAAGCTTATGATGAAACTTTAAAGCCATTTTTTAGCGATGATATAAAAGCTGATGATGTAGTAATCGAAGGTGGCAAAATTTAATAATGCAAAAAGCTTTTAAAAATACCATCTATGCTTCCTTAGGTGGTATTTTAGAATTTTATGATTTTGTTTTATTTATCTTCTTTGCAAGTGTTTTTGCAAAAATTTTCTTTCCTCAAAATGATGATTTTTGGCCATTAATCTATACTTATGTAGCCTTTGGGGCAGGGTATTTAGCCAGACCTTTTGGTGCTGTTGTTTTAGCGCATTTTGCAGATATAAAAGGGCGTAAGAATGTTTTTTATATTAGTATGCTTTTAATGGTTGTACCAAGTTTTGTTTTGGCCTTTTTACCTACTTATGAAAGCATAGGGCTTTTGGCTACTTTTATGCTTTTTGTTATTAGGATAGCCCAAGGATTAGCCATAGGAGCTGAAGTTAGTGGTGCTTGGATTTTTGTGAGTGAATTTGTGAGTAAAAAAAGACTTGGTTTGGCACTTGGTTTTATTTCAGCGACTTTGACTTTAGGTTTATTGCTTGGAAATTTAGCGACTTTGACTATATATGCGTATTTTGATAAAGAAGAAGTAGAAAGCTTTGCTTGGAGAATTCCTTTTTTTATAGGAGGATTTTTTGGTATATTGGCTTTATTTTTACGCACGAAATTGAATGAAACACCAGCTTTTAAAAATATAAAAGCAAAAGAAAAAATTTTAAATTTCCCACTTTTGCAGGCTTTAAAAACACATAAAAAAAGTATGTTAATATGCGCTTTACTTACTGTGGTTTTAACAAGTGGGGTGGCTACTTTAATGATACTGCCACAATATTTTGAAAGCTTATTAGGAGTTAGCAAAACTACTGCTTTGTTATATCAAAATTTGGCCATAGTGATGATCATACTAGGAAGTTTAGCGCAAGGATATTTAGCAGATTTTTTAGGACATTTTAAAATTTGTTTGATTTTCACTTTACTTTTTGGA
The DNA here is from genome assembly GCF_025771685.1 of Campylobacter sp. IFREMER_LSEM_CL2194. Taxonomy (NCBI): domain Bacteria; kingdom Pseudomonadati; phylum Campylobacterota; class Epsilonproteobacteria; order Campylobacterales; family Campylobacteraceae; genus Campylobacter; species Campylobacter sp. IFREMER_LSEM_CL2194. The sequence goes on along the minus strand of NZ_JAKMQS010000018.1, from coordinate 869 downwards.
ATTTTTGGCATTAGTTTTAGCTTTTATAATGAGTGGTTTTTGTTATTTTATTTGCTTGCTTGTTTTGCACAAGGTATTATAGCTTTTGCTCCTATTTTTATGACTCAAATTTTTACCACAGAGTTAAGATCGAGTGGTCTTTCTTTTGCTTATAATATTTCTTATGCGATTTTGGGTTTTTTAACACCCTTTATCGTTAATTTTATGCATGAGAAATATTTTTATTTTTATATATTTTTTGTGTTTATTACTAGTTTGATAAGTATGTTTTTGGTAAAAAAATATATTAAAATTTTATAATATTTTTTTCTTTCAAACTGCTATTTTTAGGATATTTATAAATTTCAAACAATTTTTATCTTAAATATCTTTAAGCTTAAATTTATAAATATAGTATTAACATTTCTTAATTGTTATTATTATATTAGTAATAATGATTACAAAAATAATTCATTGTTAACAAGCAATAAACCAATCAAATACATTAATCATTTTTCGAAAGGACTTTTTCAATGCATATAAGCACAGCTAAAAATCGCCTCACGGGGGGGGGGATACGATAATTTTCGTTTTAACTCAAACACTTTAAACCCTTTAAAAAACTATAAAAACTTTAATCTATTAAAACTTTCCCTACTCACTATATTTTCCTTAAACTCTTTAGAAGCTGCCACCCAGGCAAATTATGATAAAACTTCTAATGCTTATATTATCAAACAACACAAATTTAATAATAATGATGTCTATGATTATAACCTTGATACATATAAACTCTTAAGTGGTAAAAACTTCTATGGCCAAATGGCTAGCAATAAAAACCTTTCAAATATTACTTTAATATATGATAATCCTAAAAACAAAGCTCATGA